>NZ_CDWRCL010000225.1:0-6729 GCF_977927575.1 Frankia sp. CcCS3 | reverse complement strand
CGTAATGGTCAAGCAGGCGTTCGATATCAGCTACCCGCGGATGATGAAACTGCTGCAGATTACAAACCTGATCGCTACGATCGCCCTGGCCGTCGCGGCTGGCGTCACCGGTGCGACGGCCTGCGCGGTGCTGGCCGGCATCGCGGCGGCCTGCGTCCTCACCAACATCCTGGTCACCGTGCGCGGCGACCTTCCGATCAACAATGCCATGGCCACCTGGCGGCCGGAGTCTCCGCCGGCCGACTGGCGGGAGCAGCGGGCACGCTGGGACTTCTTCAACAGCATCCGCACGACCGCCGCGGTGAGCGCGCTGGTTCTGCTGGCCCTGGCCGCGACCACCCAGTACTAACGCGGCTTCGCCCGCCCAAGCCTTCCAGCAGAAATTCACAGGCTTTGAACTTCGACGAATTCGGCGAGGTTAAGGTCATCTCTTATCGTCCAGTACACGTCCGGTACAGGAGTATCGATCTCCGTAAGAGGCGGGGAACGTGGGGGGCGGCAGCTCTTCCGGTCAGCGCATTGGTTGCTGCATTGGTTGCTTGATGACCAGGGAGAAGTGTCGTTTACTGGTCGGCGGGGGACCAGTCCTTGGGAGTCGAAATGAAATAACTTGCGCGTTTCGAACCCTCCACAGGCCTGTGACCTGCGATGATGCTCTCGATCACGTATTTGTTACTTCATTACGTCCCCTTGGCGAAGGTCTCCATCTGGGCGAGGACGAGGTCGATCGCCGCCTTCGGGCAGCTCCAGCGGGATGTGAGCCGGTTCAGAGCAGCGCGTGCTCGGCGGTCGCCAGGAGCCGGGCCGCGACCTCGTCGACCGGCAGCCTGCGGCCGGTGTAGAGCAGGTCGAACGCGTCGAAGCTGGTGAGCAGCCAGAGGACGTCGACCGCGGCGGCCACCGGCACGCGCAGGAGGCCGTGGGCGGCCAGGCGTTCGGCGAGATGTTCCATCCCGCCGAGACGGTCCTGCTCGGCCCGTCGCAGCGCGCCGTCGAGCGCCTGTTCCATCGAGCGCAGGGCCCACAGGGCGTCGCGCTGCCCGGCGTACACCCGCACGCTTGCGGTGATCCCGCCGCGCAGGTGGACGAGTGGGTCCGGATCCTGCACGGCCTGCACCAGGTCCGCGAAACCGCCCCGATCGAGCACGTCCTGGGTGAGGGCGTCGAACCGCCCTGCCCGGGAGCCGAACACCAGGTAGACCGTCGACCGGGCCACGCCCGCCTGCCGCGCGACCGCCTCTACGCTCGCGAGCCGGGGCAGCTGTTCGTACATCGCGTCGAGGATCCGGCGGCGGGTCTGGTCCGCACCAGCCGTGCGCAGCCGCTGCTCGTAGCGACGGGGAGACATGACTGCACCCTACGTTCGATGGACTGGCCGTCCGATGGAAGACAGCATGCCCAGTGAAAGACAGGCTGTCTCGAAACGAAGACAAGCCGTCTGTCAACCGTGGTGAACCGGACGGTCGGGGCCGCCCGGTGGGAAGCGAGAATCACGGTGCGGAGCGGCTGCTTCGAACAAGTTCGAACAAGAGGGATGGCGACAGTGAGCGGAACCGCGACGAGCACTCCGTCGCCGGCGTCAACGGGCGCGCCGGTGGCACCCAGCGGGGAGCAGGTCGAGATCGTCTACGGAGACGCGCGAGCCACGGTCGTCGAGGTCGGCGGCGGGCTGCGGACCTTCGAGGTGGGGGGTGTGGCCGTGCTCGACGGGTACGGCGTGACCGCGATGGCGGCCCGCGGCCGGGGACAGCTCCTACTGCCGTGGCCGAACCGGATCGACGGCGGCCGTTACACCTTCGCCGGGACCGTCCAGCAACTGCCGGTGAATGAGGTGGCCACCGGCAACGCCATCCACGGCCTGACGCGCTGGTCCGCGTGGGATCTCGACCGGTCCGGCCCGTCGGCGGTCCGGGCCCTTTGTGCTGCGCGCCCAGTCCGGCTACCCGTTCACGGTCGCCTTCACCGCCGACTACCGGCTCGGACCGAACGGTCTCAGGGTCACGATGAGTGCGACGAACCTGTCGAGCGGGCCGGCGCCGGTCGGGATGGGGGCGCATCCCTATCTCTTCGTCGCCGGTCGGGACGGGGCTCCGACTCGCGCGGACGACGTGCTGCTGACCGTACCGGCGCGCAGCCGACTGGTCACGAATGATCGACTCATCCCCATCGGAGCCACCGATGTGACGGACGGTCCGTTCGACTTCCGGCACGCCCGCGCGGTCGGGGACGTCGTCCTCGATACCTGCTTCACCGATCTGGACCGCGACGCGGACGGCCGGGCCCGGGTCCGGCTCGGTGCGCCGGACGGTGGGAGCATCGTCGTGTGGGCCGATGAGGCCTGGCCGTACCTCCAGGTGTTCACCGGTGACACCCTCGGGCCGGACGAACGCCGGCGCAGTGTCGCCGTGGAGCCGATGACGTGTCCCGCGAACGGGTTCAACAGCGGTGACGGGCTGCGGGTGCTGCCACCTGGCGGAACCTTCGGCGGCTCGTGGGGGGTCGTGCCGACGGCGCCGCCGGTGCCGGCGGCCTGACCACGTACGTCAGCGCTCGTCGTGCCGGGCGCCCGTCACCGTGCGGTTCCCGTCACCGTGCGCCCGTGCTGCTCCGGCCGAGGACGATGTCGATCCACTCGGCCACGTGGCGTGCTATGACCGCGGGTTCCTTCATCCAGTCGAAGTGACCGAGGTGGGTGGATCCACTCGTGCGGTCCAGATGGACGCGACGGACCTCCGAGCCCGTCAACCGGGTGGTGAAATGGTCGACCGCCCGGCGCGGCGCGAGATGGTCGGCGTCCAGGGAGATGGCCAGTACCGGCAGGGTCACCGCGCCGAGAAGACCGAGGAGGTCGGGCTCCGACTTGGCCAGCCGGTAACAGTCGGTGCGGGCACTTCTGGCCCAGTCCAGCATCAGCGCCCTGGGCTGCCGCCCGCCGAAGCCGAACCGGTGCCCGGGCCAGTAGCCCAGCAGCTGCGACACCCCCGCGACGAACGTGGAACCGCCTAGGACCCAGGCCGAACGGAGGGGCCTGAAGACGCGCCAGTACGAGGTGCCCGCGCCGATGACGGCCAGGCCGCTCAGCCCGCCGTTGTCGGGGGCCTCCCGCGCGGCACGCAGGAGCGAGAGTTGTCCGCCGAGACTGTGACCCACGACGAACAGCGGCGCCCCGGGGAATCGTTCCCGCGTCGCCGCCGTGATCGTCGGCAGGTCGTCCTCGACACCCTCCTGGTAGCCTCCCCGGCTGCCGGCCGAGCGCCGGAGCGCCGCGGCTCCGTGGCGATGCCAGCGCAGATCGGTTGTTACGACCGAGTACCCCAGCGACCGCAGTGCCTCGGCGAAGGGGGTGTAGTACTTCGTCCGAACCCCCATCGCCGGAAGCAGGAGAATCACCGGCGCGGACTCGTCGGCCTGCGGAAGAACACGCAGGCCGAACCGTGTCCCGGCAGCGGTGGAGACCTCGAGTTCCGTCTCGGTTCCCGCCGCGGGCCCGGTCTCGCCGGCGGCCGCCGGCGGGGTAGGAACAAGAGCATCTGCGGACACGTGCCGCTCCTTCCATCCGGATCGCCGATCGTCTGATCGGTATTTCCGGCAGCGGGTCCGATAAAGGTTGGTGAGTGCGGCCGGAAAGCCGGGCACGATGGTGAGCGTAGTAACGTCCGTGGACTTCCTCCAGTGAACTCGCGGAGGACGCCCGGGCCGGGACACCCTCGCCCGGGTGTCCCGGCCCGGGCGAGGGAGAGCCGCGGTTACGGGCTTTATCTGCGGGCAGGGCCCTCCTGTTGCCGGAGGCGCCTTGCCCGCAGGTGTTTTGCCTGCAGGTGTTTTGCCTGCAGGTGTCTTGTCAGGAGGCGTCGAACCAGGCGCGGTAGTCGAACTCCGCCTTGGCGACGAGGGTGCCGGCGTCGTCGTAGAGCAGCGAGCCCCCGCGGATCTCGAAGTGTTCTTCGGCGGTCCGTTCCGCTGCCGGGTGCGCGACCTCGAGGTCCACTGAACCGTGGGCCCGGATCCGGCCTACCGCCGGCCGCAGGTACATGATCCGGCAGTCGCGCAGCACGAAGCTGCGGAGGCTGAAGATCCTCGGTGCCAGGGCGCCCGAGAACGCTGCGGCTCCGGAGACCTCGGCGGCGAGGAACTGCGCCGCCGCATGCACGGTACCCATGTGGTTCTGGAGGTCGGGTCGGTTGGGGAGCTCCGCCACGCCACCGTCCCGGCGCAGCTCGACGACCCGCACCCCGGTCAGGTTACAGAACGGCACCATCGTATCGATGACGGAACGGAGTTGTTCGAGATTTGGTGGCGCGTCACCGTTCGCCTGAAAGTGCGCCTCGCGAACCATCTCCAATGGGGATCGTATCTCCGACTGAGCAGACATGTTACTGAGCATCCGCTGGACAGGTTTCTTCAGGATGAATTCGAGGCGACTTTACGAACCCTTTGCCATTGGTGATTCCTATCGTGCGATTACATCACCTTGTGATGTCTTGCAGGTATATAGGGGGTCTAGGAGGATGCCTAGGAGGATAATGACAACACATCCGCCGGGGACCTGTCGTGTCAGTGTGACGATCGGTTGACCGGTATACTTCAGGGAGTCTCCGACCATGTACGACGTGATTGTCGTGGGAGCGCGCTGCGCCGGCTCACCTGTGGCGATGTTGCTTGCCCGGCGCGGTCACCGGGTGCTGCTCGTCGACCGCGTGTCCTTTCCCAGCGACACGATCTCCACCCACTATCTTCAGCAGGCCGCACTGCTCCGTCTGCGGGAGTGGGGGCTGCTCGACGCACTCACGGCGACCAACTGCCGGCCGATCACCGACATGACGGTGTCCCACCTCGGTGTGGTCATCCGCGGGTTCGCTGACCCGATCGACGGACTGGCGTTCTCGATGGCGCCGCGCCGCATCGTGCTGGACAAGATCCTGCTCGATGGCGCGGTCGCGGCGGGTGTCGAGGTCCGGGAGGGCTTCTCGGTCCGCGATCTGATCCGCCACGACGACGGCACGGTCGCGGAGATCGTGGGCCGGGACGCCACGGGAGCCGTCGTCGAGGAGCGGGCCACTCTCGTCGTGGGCGCCGACGGCCGCAACTCCGTCGTGGGTGACCTGGTGGGAGCCGACTTCTACAAGGTCGTGCCGGCGGCCAGCTTCATCTACTACTCCTATTTCAGTGGGCTGGACTGGCAGTTCCACAGCCGGTTCGGTGACCGTGAGCAGTGCGCCGGCTGGCCCACCCATGACGGGCTCACTCTCGTCACCGCGATGCGCAACCTCGAGGATTTCGAGGAGTTCCGCGCCGACATCGACGGGAGCCTGCGCCGGACCTTCCGCAGCGTCGCGCCCGAGCTCGCCGAGGATCTCGACAGCCATGGCGTCGTCCAGGAGGACCGTTACTACGGAATCCGTTACCCGGACAACTACTACCGCACGTCCTATGGCCCGGGTTGGGCGCTGACCGGGGACGCTGGTTACCACAAGGACCCGGTGACCGGTCTGGGCATCACCGACGCCTTCCGCTGCGCGGACCTGCTGACCGAGCACGTGGACCAGGCGCTGCGTGGCGACCGGCCCATGGGCGAGGCCCTCGCCGAGTATCAGCGGTTGCGCGACGAGGAGTCGGCCGGTGCGTTCAATTTCACCACGACGCTGGGCGAGCTGGACTTCCCGCCACACCTCGTGGCGCTGTGGCGAGCCCTACCGAACAATGAGACGGCGCGCGCGCAGTTCTTCGGAATGATCGCGGGTGTCGTGCCGTCGTCGGTCTTTCTCGCGCCGAAGAACGTCGAGTCCATCATGTTGGCCGCGGCGGCCGTGTAATGGACAGTCGACCGATCATCGGCGGTCCGACGCCGTCGCCGATGCTCACCGTGGTCGGCGACAGCTTCGCCGAGGGCCGCGGTGACCCGGCGCCCGACGGCGCCTGGATCGGCTGGGCGCCCAGAATGGCCGCGGCTCTGGGTATCCTGCGCAGTCGCGTTCTCAATCTGGGGCGGAACGGCGCGACGACGCAGGATGTCATCGACACGCAGCTCGACGTCGCTGCCTCCGCCCCGGCGGCCCTCGTCGGGATCGCCGCGGGCAGCAACGACCTGCTCGCGGACTACTCGCAGGCCAGGTTCGAACAAAACTTCACTCACCTAGTCGCAACTCTCGCGGTCCCGGGAACCACCGCGTTCACCTTCACCTTCCCGGACCTCACCACCAGGCTCTCGGCGCCGCCGGCGATCCTGGACGTGCTCCGCGCCAGGATCGAGCAGGCGAACGACCATGTCCGCTCGACCGCGGCGAATCACGGAATTCTCCTCGTCGATTTCGATCACGTCGACCGCGCCCACGATTCCCAACTGTGGAATCCCGGGGACTACCATCCTAACGCGGCCGGCTACGAATTTGTCGCCGGTCTCCTCGCGGAGTTGGTGCGCGAAGTCCTGTCGCGTCCGGCTCCCCGGATCCCGGTGCCGGTCCCATCCTGGCCCTGTTCGGTTGACCGGTCCCTCGACGTATTCCGACCCGACGTCGAGTCGGATCGGGAGTGAAGTATCTCGGGTCTTCGAAGTTAACCGGGGTGGGCGTGAGACCCCAGCCAGTTTGGTAACTGTACGTAATGTTGGTTCGGCGTGGCCTGCTGTGACCTGATGTGGCATGCCTCGTGCCTTGATATGAATCGCTAACACCTCTTGGAGATCTTGTTTGTTCCTGACGCAACCGTGAGGTCACGGAGCTACGGGCTTGG
>NZ_CDWRCL010000224.1:0-6743 GCF_977927575.1 Frankia sp. CcCS3 | reverse complement strand
GCCCGCAGATGCGCCAGCACCAGCCAGGCGACGCCGAGGAGGGCGGTTGCCTTGACGCTTCCGGCCACGCCGACCAGCGCCGTCGCGGCGGCGCCGAGCGCGGCCTGCCGAGCCGTCGGCGTGCTTTTTCCCTCCGGGCCGGACGCCGGTGCCGAGACGAGCCGTCGGCGATCCACCACCAGCGCCGCCACGAGCAGCGCCGCGGCCGTTGCGTCGAGGTGGGCTCCGCCGATCAGGTGCACGACGACGACCGGATTGGCCGCGACGAGCACCATGACCAGGGCCCGTCGGCCCGGCTCCGGTCCGGCGAGCCGTAGCGTCAGGACGACCATCGCGATCGTTGCGAGGATCGCGACTATCTTGAGCAGCGTGACCGTCCCGGCCGGCCCGCCGCCGAGGGCCGCGGCGCTCTTCTCTACGGCGACCGCGGCACCGCCATAGGGCGCATGGGTGTTCCACCACCGGGGGTCGACGGCCCGGACGAACGCCGAGCCCGAGCCCTCAGCGGTCAGCAGGACGGAGACGCCGTGTGTCGCCGGATCCAGGCCGAGCCTCGCCAGCTCACCCTGAGCGGCGTAGGCGTAGATGTCCCGGCTGAACAGCGGCGGGCCCACCGCGAACGGGAGGCTCCAGACGATCACCGCCGCGAGGGCGGCCCGCGGGGAGGTGCGGCCGGCGATCGTCGCGCGCACAAGCCCGCCCCAGCACAGACACAGAGTGATGATGCCCAGGGCCGCCAAGCCGGCCAAGACACCCCTTGCGGTATCCGACGGGGCCGCCGATGGGAGAATGCCCCACCAGGAGGAAGGGTCGGTCGTGTGCGGATCGCGCGAACCGAGCCGACCCTCGCTCACCATGGCCACGGCCGCGGCGCCGCCACCGGCGAGGACCAGCAGGGTCACCCTGGTCGGGGCCCGGATGCCGGCAGGTCGGGGCCGGCCGCTGCCTGGTCCGGACGGGACGGGCGTGGCCTGACGCCGCCCGCGGGGCAAGCTGTCGGGTGATGACCGGTCGGAGACGGCGGATGGACTGTCGTCGGTGCGTGGGGGGGTCGCGGGTGACAACGCTCGCGACCCCTGGTCCCTCGCCTGACGCCATCTCGGGGGGGCGGGCGGCGTCGACCGCCCCGGCGACGGGTGGGCCCGGGCACCCCGGGTCGGAGCCTCGCGTGGCCACACTGCCCCAGACCCCTTCCATCGCCCTCGAGCCGCCGCGGCACCGCGGACCGTTCGTGCGGGGTGTTCTCGCCGTCGTCGTGGCGGTTCGCCGCTGGCCCTGGATTCTGACCGCCGCGCTCTGCCTGCTGTGCATCGGTCTTGGCATCACCGGTCCGGACACCCCCGCCCAGGAGTACCGGGTCTGGCTGTTCCGGCACGGCGGAGTGGTGCTCTGGGACGATCAGTGGTACGGCGGTCACACCATCCCCGGCTACAGTGTGCTGTTCCCCCCGCTCGGTGCGCTTGTCGGGGTACAGCCGCTCGGCGCGATCTCCTGCGTCGCCTCGACGATGATCGTGACCCGGTTACTCCGCGGTCCTGGCCGGCGGGCCGGGCATGATCTGGTCCTTGTCTGGTTCGCGGTCTCGACGGTGGCGAACCTCGTCGTGGGCCGCATGCCGTTCGCTCTCGGGATGGCCTTCGGTGCGCTGGCGCTGGTCGGCGCGCGGGAACGGCACACGAAGCTGACCTGGATCGGCGCGGTCCTGTCGTCGCTGGCGTCTCCGTTGGCCGGCGGCTTCGTGCTGCTCGTCGGCCTCGCGTTGCTGCCGACGATCGGATGGCGCCGCGCGCTCCCGTTCGTCGGCGCCGGATCCGGCATCATCGTCGCGCTCGCGTTTCCCGAGGACGGGTACCAGCCCTTTCCCGCGGTCACCTTCCTGTCGCTGTTGACCCTCATCGCGGTCGGCCTGCTCATCGTGCCCGGGCACGCCCGGCTCATCCGGCCCATCCGGCACGGCCTGTTGCTCTGGGCGGCCGCGGCAGTGGTCTTCTTCTGCGTGCCCACCCAGGTCGGCGGGAACATCACCCGACCGGCGACGCTGCTCGCCGGCCCCGCCGCGGCGTTGTTGCTCGCCGAACGCCGCCGCGTCCTCGCGGTCGCGGCGATCCCGCTGATCGGCTGGCAGATCGGGCCGGTGCACGGGGCGCTGCTCGTCCACGGCGATCCGTCCGGGTCGAAGGCCTACTACACCGAGCTCCTCGACTACCTCGACCGCGGCGCGCCGGTGCCGGCCGGGCGGGTGGAGATTCCCTTTACTCGGGCCCACTGGGAGGCGCGCTTCGTCGCCCCGTCCGTACCCATGGCCCGCGGCTGGCTGCGCCAGCTCGACAGCAAGTACAACGCGCTGTTTTACGACGGCACACTGAACGCCGAGACCTACCACGAGTGGCTGCTCGCCCGTGGCATCCGCTACGTCGCCCTCCCCGACGTCGAGCTGGATCCCTCCGCGGTCGCCGAGGCCAGGCTGCTGCGGGCCGGTCTGCCCTATCTCGAGCTCGCCTGGCAGAACGCGCACTGGAAGGTGTGGCTCGTCACCGACTCCCCGGGTCTGGTACAGGGACCGGCCTCACTCACCGAACTGGGGGTGAGTTCGGTCGCGGTCGACTTCCACGCGCCCGGGGTCGCCACGGTGCTCGTGCACTACACCCCCTACTGGCAGCTGTCGGGGGGCACGGCGTGCGTCTTCCGGGCGGCCGGGGGCTGGACGGGCATTCTCACCGAGTCGTCCGGACCGGTGCGCCTGTCCGCCCGGCTGTCCGTCGACGGCCTGACCCGCGCCAGCGCCCTGGACTGCCCGGTCGGTCAGCGTGTCTCCTGACCTCTCGGGGTGGCTGTCGGCGGGTGGGTGCCTCAGCCCCTCTAGGACGTCCGGGCGCCGGGCCGGGCGCCGGGTGTCCAGGTGACCGGGTGACCGGACGAACTCACCGGGCGGCGGGTTCGGACACCAGATCCGCGACGACGATGGTGGTGTCGTCCCGGGCACCGGCCAGCAGGGCCGCCTCGACGAGCGCGTCCGCGGCCCGTTCGGGCGGCTCGGGCCCCAGCGCGCTCAGCAGGCCGTCGAGCTGTTCCGGGCTCATCACCTTGGTGATGCCGTCGCTGGCGAGAACGACCCGGTCACCGGCGCGGACCGGCTCGCTGAAGATGTCCGCCTCGATCTCGTCAGCGAGCCCGACGGCGTTGAGCAACGGACCGTTGCGGATCGCGTGCGGCGTGGTCAGTGCCCGCGGCCGTCCCTTGCCGGGCTGCAACCACACCGAGCTGTCACCCACGTGCGCGACGGTGAGGTACTCGCCGGTGCTCTGCTGGCGCCCGAGGATGACGACGTCCAGCGTGCAGGCCATGCCGAGCCAGGCCGGCTCCTCGCGAGCCCGGGTCCGGACCACCCAGTTCGCCCGTTCCACGGCCTTGCGCAGGCCCTCAAGCGGATCCTCGGCGTACTGCGGGCGGAAACCCGCCACCGTGGTGACCGCCAGCGTGGACGCGATCTGGCCGGCAGCCTCGCCACCGACCCCGTCCGATACCGCCAGCAGCCCGTCGACGACGACGAACGCGTCCTCGTTGGGACCGCCGCGTCTGCCCCGGCGGGTGCGCCCCGCGGCGGCGAGTCGCAGCGCGGCGGCCGTCGTCTGCTCCGGCTCGATCGCCATGAGATCGCCCGCCTGCCCCCTCGGGGGAGTGGGCGGAGCCACGGGGATGGTCGTCGCCGTGGGGGAGCTCTCCCACGGCGTGTCCTCAACCGTTCGGGTCGGCTCGGCACCGCGCGGAGCCGGCGCGTGTTCCCCGGCTGGCGGGAGGGGATAGTCGCCGGTCGCCGGGTCGTAGTAGCGGGTGGCATCCGCCCGTTCGTCACCGAAGGCACCGGGCCCGAGGTGCGGCTGACCGGCGGGCGGTGGCGTCCAGCCGGTGGACTCGGGATCGCGGTTGCCTTCACCGCCGCCGACGGAAACCTGCGAGGTCACATCCCCTCCCCATGCCGCGCCTGCGTCCGGGACGCCGCTCGCGCTGTCCGCTGACCTGTCCGCCGCGTTGCCCGTCGCACCGGTTGCCGAGGAGACCGGCGTCGGCTCGGCGAAGCCGGGGACGATCCCGTCGGGCGGGGTGATGTCAGAGCTGTCACGGATCGGCACCGTACCGTATCGGTGGCGCTGATGGTTGAGGCCACGGGAGCGTCGCTGGTTCTCTCCGGGCCGGACGGGTCGGTTGTTGAGGATGACGAAGACCAGCCCACCCACCAGCAGCACCACAATGAGCATGATCGGTACCAGCGGGCTACCCATGGCCTCCGTCCTCGCCGTAGCAATTACGATCACGCTGTAGGACGTGTCGCCAGCCGTCTTCCTTCATACCTAAGGACATCAACTCAGAAGAGACCGGGTATGTGTCGCGACACCGACACAAGTGCTGCGCATTGTTCCAGACTTGGGCGCGGCCGAGTAGGGCCGGCGCCCGGGCGGCCCCGCCGTGAGGCGGGCGCCACGAAGGATGCCTCCGGTGACGCCACGAAGGATGCCTCCGGTGAACGGTGACGGCCCGTGTCGGGGGGCGCGAGACGGTGATTGTTCGCCGCCGCATCAGCGCACCACGGTGATGAAGATTACCAAGGTTAGGCACAACGTCACGGTGAGCACGGCGGTCATGGCGAGCCTGGTGGTTCTGGCGCGCCACGGGAGCAGGCGGCGCCTGAGCGGTGCGGGTCGGCTGATCGCGGCGATCACCTGGCTCTCGACGAAGCCGGGCAGCTCGCTCGCGGCCCGCAGCCGCGGGTCGTCGGGGAGGTAGAGCGCCACCAGTCGGCGCACGACGCGTTCCAGGTCGGCGGGGAAGGGGCGATCTGCCTCCGATCCCCGCACTGTTCGGCGGAAGTACCTCTCCGTCGCTCTGGCCAGCTCCGGATCCGTCAACGGCTCCTCCTCCGGATAGGCGGTTCCCTGGCCCGGGGCACCGTCCCGGCGGATGGCTTCGTGCAGATCCCAGGCGTCGTCCCAGTTCGGAACGTGTCGGACCAGCAGCCCGAAGACACGGGCCGCGTTCAGCTGGCCAAGCCGGCAGGCCCGGAGGAATGCGATCGCCGGATCGGGACCGTCCGGCCAGGTCGGCGAAATGCGGGCGGTGAGCTCCGCACCCAGGACATGTAGATCGTTCTCGAGCGCTCCGGGCGGACCGGGTTCGTGGGACGCGCCGGGCAGGTAGAGGCCGGCGATGCGCCGCACGGTCTGCGTCAGCGGCCCGTCGCCTCGTCCCGACGCGGCCTGGACTGCGATCAACCGATCGAAATACGGGCGGGCACCGGCTCCGAGCACCTCCGCATCAGGGGCCCGCGACGCGGGCTGGCCGGGTGGCCCGACCGGGGAGGCCCCCGCGTAGGCCCCCGCGTAGGCGATGTCATCGCGGATGTCCTCGGCGGTATGCCATCCCGGGGCGTAGAGGACGAGCAGCCGGAACGCATCGGCTCCCCGGGCATGGGTTTCGCGCAGCAGGCGCACGACTTTCGCTGCGGCCGACTCAGGGGGCCACTGCGACCCGCCACCCGTCGGCGCGGCGCCTGTTACCACTTCGTCTGCCAGGGCTCTGGCGAACTCGAAGCCCTCGGGCAGGCCGAACAGGTCGAAGAGGGCCCGCAGCGTCTGATGGATCAGATCGATGTGGCGCCCGGCCCAGACGGCGGGGTCTACCGCGGCCGCCGCCGGGATCGCGAGCGCGGCGAGCCCCGCGACCAGCCGGGTCAACATCTCCACGACCTCGCGCTGCATCGTCGTCACCGCGCGGTGCACCGCGTCGACGTAGGCAGCGCGGTCATGGTCGCTCTGGTAGGCGTCCGGGGCCAGCCGTCGAGTGATGGCCTGAGTGACGTCGCTCGCCGCGCGGGCCAGGACATCGGTACGGCGGCCGGGTGGGCGTGGGGCGACCGCTCCGAGGGGAGAGCGGGCGGGCTCGCCGCGCTGCGGCAGGTTGCAGTGCAGCAGGTCACGTAGCGCGGCGAGCTCGCGGAGGTCGGTGGGTGACTCGAGCGGATCGACGAGAGGGTCGTACGCCGCGTCGCTGAGGGAGATGCCCAGCGGGACGCCCAAGGCGGCGAGCAGCCGGTCGACCGGGTGCAGACGATCGTCCCAGTACGACCACTCCTGCCGATACGCCTCCGCGACGTTCCGGATGACGGCGTTCCCCGCGTCCCGTTCCAGCCGTTCCAGGTGCCGCCGTCCCCCTGGGCCCGGATCGGTTGGCTGCGCGGTGGCCGATTCCGGTGTGGCGGGTGGTGGCGTGGCGGGTGGTGGTGTGGCGGGTCGGGGGACGCGGCACACGGTGACGGCGAGCCGGGTGGGGGCGGGTCGGGAAGTACCGGTAGGCGACGCCGACAGGTGGTCCGGCCGGGCGGCGCGCAGCGCCTCGGCGGTCTCCGTGGCCAGCCGGATCGCGTTGTCGCGCGCGGAGGTCATCCGATATCCCGAGAAGATCGACTCCAGGGCGGCCGCGAGCAGTGGGACTGCCTGGCGCAGTGGCTCGTCGCGGTGCAGTGGTCCTTCCCGCTGCAGTGGCTCGTCGCGGATCTGTGCGGGCGAAGGAACCCGCAATGCGGCGAGTTCGTCCGCGAGGGCGGAGATCGTTCCTTCGACTTGGCGCTGCTCCTCGGCGACCGCGTTGGAGATCTCGTCGATCATCCGGCTAGGGCCTGTTTGGGAGTACGTCCCGGGGTTGGCCGTGGATCTGATGGTGATTTTCGGATTGCATGATCCGTTGTGTGG
>NZ_CDWRCL010000223.1:0-6821 GCF_977927575.1 Frankia sp. CcCS3 | reverse complement strand
CCAACGCCACCAGCTCCGCGCGACGGCCGGTGAGCCTGAGGTAGTTCAGCGTCTCCGCGTCGATCGGGAAGATCGCGCAGGTGGAGCCGTACTCGGGGCTCATGTTGCCGATGGTCGCCCGGTTCGCCAGCGGGACGTTCGTCACGCCGTCGCCGTAGAACTCGACGAACCGGCCGACGACGCCGTGCCGACGCAGCATCTCGGTGATGACGAGCACCATGTCGGTCGCGGTGGTGCCCGTCGGCAGCTCGCCGGTCAGCTTGAAGCCCACCACAGTGGGGATGAGCATGCTCACCGGCTGGCCGAGCATGGCGGCCTCGGCCTCGATGCCTCCGACGCCCCAGCCGAGCACACCGAGACCGTTGATCATCGTGGTGTGGCTGTCCGTGCCGACGAGGGTGTCGGGGTAGGCCAGCGTCCCGTCGGCCGTCTGCTTCGTGAAGACGACCCGGGCGAGGTGCTCCAGGTTGACCTGGTGCACGATGCCGGTGTTCGGCGGGACGACGGTGAAGTTGTCGAACGCCTCCTGACCCCAGCGCAGGAACTGGTAACGCTCCCGGTTGCGGCCGAACTCCAGCGCCGCGTTGAGCTCGAACGCGTCCGGCCGACCGAAGTGGTCAGCGATGATCGAGTGGTCGATCACGAGCTCGGCGGGGGCCAACGGATTGATCTTCGACGGGTCGCCGCCGAGGGCGGCCATCGCCTCCCGCATGGCGGCAAGGTCCACCACGCACGGCACGCCGGTGAAGTCCTGCATGATGACGCGGGCGGGCGTGAACTGGATCTCCTGGCTGGGGGCGGCCGAGGGATCCCAGTTCGCCAGCGCCCGGACGTGGTCCGCGGTGATGTTCGCGCCGTCCTCGGTACGCAGAAGGTTCTCCAACAGCACCTTGAGGCTGTAGGGGAGTCGATCGGCCCCGGGCACCGCGTCCAGCCGCCTGATCGTGTAGGTGCGATCACCCACCACGAGCGATCCGGTACTGCCGAAGGTGTCCATCGTTCTCCTTCTCGTCGCCCACCGCCCGCCACCCGCGAGCGGCGGGGCTCGCTCCCATGGCCCCGCCCGGCTGGCCGCACCGTGGTGACGCCGGACCCACGGTCCCGGGTGGGCACGCATCCGGCGTCTGCCTGCCTCGGCCAGCTCCGTCCCATCCTGGCATTCCGGCGCGTCTCGCACCGCGCCCGCGGCGCTGTGACCCCGCCGACCCTCCGGGTCGGCGGGAACCGCCGGGGCCTCCCGAACAAGGTCGCCACAGCCGACTCCGGCAATGATTTAACACTGCTAACAGTATCGGAGGCTACCGGCAGTCCCTGCCCACAACGGCGGAATGTTCGGCGACAATCATCCCACCTGCGGGTGAACTCATTCTTCCGGTACCCGGGTGCATCCCGGCACACTCCGGCCCGGGCCGGAGCACGCGTGCCACGACCGCGCGCCGCGCACGGCCTCGTGCAGGGCAGCGACGACGTCCTGGCTCAACGACCGGCGATCCAGCAGCTTCTCGGCCCGTGCCCGCGCGGCGAAGCCGCGGTCGCGCGCGGCGGGTGCCCGCCGGCCGGCCGCGGCGTCGGTGAGACACTCCGCCACCGCCACCGCGTCGCCGGGTGCCACCAGCCAGCCGGTCTCGTCGTCCACCAGCTCGCTGATCGCCCCGACCCGCGTCGCCACGGTCGGTACCCCGCAGGCCGACGCCACCCCGACGGCGCCGTAGTCCTCCACCCGGGAGGGCACCACGTTCACATCGGCGGCGGCGTAGTACGGCCGCACGTCGCGGACACCGTGCACCCAGCGCACCGCCGCCGCGCCGGGAAGCGCCCCGGCCCAGGCCCGGACCCGCTCGCGGTAACGGGCCGCGGCCTCGTTCCGCCGGCCGGCGACATCCTCTCCGTCCTCGGGAGCCCCGCCCTCGGGAGCCCCGTCGACGAGGATCAGGGTGCCGCGGCCGCCCAGCTCGACGAACCGCGACCAGGCCGCCAGCAGTACCTCGTGGCCCGCCACCCCCCGGCCCGGATGGACAAGACGACCGGGCGGGTGGAAGCGCGCCACCTGCACCGCCACGAACCCGTCCTCGGGCAGACCAAGATCCGTCCGGGCCGCCCGGCGCTCCCGGTCGTCTGCCGGCGTGAACCGGTCCAGATCCACGCCGTAGGACACGGTGCGCAGGCGGCGCACCGGCTGGCCGAGCGCGGCGTAGCGGCGCCGGACGTCGGAGGTCGGCGCGATCAGCAGGTGATCGAGCCGGCAGAGCACCCGCTCGACCGGCCGGATCAGCGGGTGGTCCAGGTGCAGAGGGTTCGCGACCATGTACACGCGGGTGATCGTGGTGCCCACGGTGGCGAGGCGGGCGGCCGCCGCCGAGGCGTAGTGGTGGTAGTGGACGACGTCCGCCCCGAGCGCGGCCAGCTCCGCCCGCAGCCGGAGAATCCCGCCGGCCTGACGGCGGATCGTCGCTCCCCGGCGCGGCACGGGGCTCGCGACGACCTCCACGCCGCCCGCGGTCAACTCCCGGGCCAGCGGACTGTCGACGTGGTCGGGCGGGGGCATCAGAACGATGACGTGGTCCCCACTCTCCTGTTCGGCGACGGCGTGCGCAACGGGCCACCGCGGGCCATCCCCCGCCTCGAGCAAGGTGACGATCTTCATCGTGGGCGGTCCTCTCTGGTCGTGGCCGGGCGGTGGCGGTACCCGGGCGGGCGGGGACGCCGACTACGACCACACCGCCGCGATGTCGCGTTGCCAGTGCTCCATCGTGAACGGGGACCGGCGCAGCAGACGCATCGCCTCCCGGCGCTGATCAATGGTCGGGGGAACGGCGGTGAGCATCTCGGCGGTGCCGGCCCAGACCGCGTCGGAGATGCGCAGCGGCAGGATCGTCACGCCGGGGAGCAGCCGGGCGATCTCGTCGACCCCGGGCAGGTCCGCGGAGAGCACGGGCGTCCCGACCGCACAGGCCTCGAGCACGATGCCGGGCAGGCCCTCGTGACGGGAGGTGACCAGCAGCAGCGAGGCCGCGACCAGCAGGCGCGGGATCTCGAGCACCTCGCCGGTGAACTCGACGTGGTCAGCGACGCCGCACCGGGACGCCAGCGCGACCAGCCGGGCCGTCTCGGCGGCATCCTGACGACCCACGAAGAGGAGCCGGGCGTTCACGGACCGCCCCCGCAGCGCCGCGAGGATCTCCACGGCCCGGTCCCGGTTCTTCGCCGAATCCGGGCAGGCGACGTGGACGACGGTGACAAGCTCCTGATCGTCCTCGGCGAGTTCCTCCGCGCGGCGGCGGGCCGCGATGGCGACGCCGACCGGTTCCAGCTCGACGCCGTGGTAAATAACGCGGCAACGAGGGTCGAGCCGCCAGTTCTCCCGCCACAGACCCCGCATCACCGCCTCGCTCACTGCGACCAGATGGGTGGCGAACCGGTCGAGCAGCAACCGGCCGACGATCCGCCGCACCCGGCCGCCCAGGCTGTCGCCGTGCCGGTCCGGGGCATCGGCGAGGTAGGCGACGCGGCGCCGAACCCCCCCGAGCCGGGCCAGCGCGAGGACCACCCCGGAGAGGATCGTCACGTCCGCCTGCACCACCTCCGCCTGCACCACGTCCGGGCGTACCTGGCGCAACAGCCCCAGAAAGGACCATGGAAAGCGCCAGTCGGCCCGGCAGTGGTACACCTCGCCGCCGAACGCCCGGATCTCACCGTCGAACGCCCCTGCCGCGCCGGGCGTCACCGCGAACAACAGCCGGAACTCGTCCTGGTCGAGGCGGCGGAGCAGGTTCACGGCCCCCAGCTGGATGCCGGAGCGCTCCGTCCGGTTCAGCACCTTCAGCACCGTTATCGGGCCCCGGCGCCTGCGCCCGCTTGGCCGGTGATGGAACCACGCGTCGGTGGCGACGACCCGCATGGCATCCGCCCCTCCGCCCGCACCCTCTCGATGATGATAATTTTCAGTTATCATTTAACTACATAAAGATACGGGAAGATGTGGGGCGCCGCGAGGGTGCGAAGGCGTCAGAGGGTGGGGAGGGCGTCACAGGGGTTCCACGGCGAACGCGAGCTCGTCGTGCCGCGCAACCTGCGCCGGTATCACCGGGTGTCCCCCGCCGGCTGCCACCGGCCGGCGGCCCCGGTCGTGCGTGGGCAGCCAGTGCCGGGTGTCGAGGACCGCACGGGCATGCCGTGCTACCTGGTCACGGTCGAAGGCGTCGTGGTCGACCAGGAGCACCACCAGATCCGCGGTCGCGAGCTCCCCCGCACCCACCTCTACCAGGGTCACCCGGGGCGGCAGCCGGGCCGCGTCGACGTGCGGGTCCGCCGCCCGCACGTGGGCACCGAGGTCAGCGAGCAGGGTGGCGACCCGCGTCGCGGGCGACTCGCGCGCATCCCCGGTGTTCTTCTTGTAGGCAAGTCCCAGCAGCAGGATGCGACTGCCCGCGACCGACCGTCGCCGGGCGTTGAGCATCTCGGTGACCCGCCGCACCACGTGGTCGGGCATGTGGTCGTTGATGTCGTTGGCGAGCTCGACGAATCGGAAGCTGCGGCCGAGGCTGCGGCGCACCCGCCAGGACAGGTACGACGGGTCGATGGGCAGGCAGTGGCCGCCGACCCCCGGGCCGGGAGTGAACCGCAGGTACCCGAACGGCTTGGTGGACGCCGCGTCGATCGCCTCCCACACGTCGACGCCGAGTTCGTGTGCGAACATCGCCAGTTCGTTCACCAGCGCGATGTTGACATGCCGGAAGGTGTTCTCCAGCAGTTTGGTGAGTTCGGCGGTCCGGGTCGAGCCGACCGGAACCGTCCGCTCGACCACGGTGTCGTAGAAGGCGCTCACGGCCGCCAGGGAGTCCTCATGCACCCCGGAGATGACCTTGGGGGTGTTCACCAGGTTCCACACCCGGTTACCCGGATCGATCCGCTCCGGCGAGTAGCCGAGATGGAAGTCGATACCGGGGTGCAGACCGGAACCCTCGGTGAGCAGCGGGGCGAACAGCTCCTCGGTCGTCCCCGGATAGGTCGTCGACTCCAGGATCACGGTCACGCCCGGCCGGACCAGCGGCGCGAGGCTGTGCGCCGCGCCCACGATGTAGGACAGGTCGGGAGCCCCCTCCCGCAACGGGGTGGGGACGGTGACCACCGCGACGTCGAACCCCGCGGCGCGGGCGTAGTCCGACGTCGGCTCGTACCGGCCCGACTCCAACGCCGCCGCGAGCTGCCTGTCGGGGATGTCCTCGACGTAGGACCGCGCGGCGGCCAGCTGGGCGACACGGCTCGCGTCCACGTCCACCCCGACGACCCGCCAACCCACATCGACCGCCCGCATCGCGAGCGGGAGACCGACGTATCCCTGCCCGACGACCACCAGTTTCTTCGAAGTCATACACATAGTGTGTCAGATTGTTTACATAGAGAGAGGTAGGTGGCTCACTGTGTCCCGAGCCGGCGGACGGATCTCCGGATCCGGTGCGCCCGGACGGCCCGGTTCCGGCGGGGGTGCGACCACCCGGGCCAGAATTCGCGCGATGCGGCGGGCGGCGTGGCCGTCCCACAGGGCCGGACGCCGGGGCGCAGGCGGCCGCTCCAGGGTGTCGAACGCGGCCGTGACCACCACCCGCCGGTCCCGACCCACCACCCGGTTGGTACCCTCGGTAACAGTCAATGGACGTTCCGTCGAGTCGCGGAGCGTCAGGCACGGTACTCCCAGCACGGTGGACTCCTCCTGCACGCCGCCGGAATCGGTGAGCACGAGACGCGCCCCGGCCTGCAACGCCAGGGAGTCGAGATATCCCACGGGCCCGAGTAGCCGAACCCCCGGGGGGAGCATCCCGGCCAGCCGCGCCGCCGTACGGGGATGCGCCGGGAAGACCAGCGGGCACCGCACCGCGATCTCCCCGAGCGCCCCGAGCAGCCCGGCGAGCACGTCCGGATCGTCGACGTTGGCGGGCCGGTGCATGGTCACCAGGCCGTACCCGCCCGGGTGCAGGCCGAGCTCGGTCAGCGTCGGCCGGCCCAGCGCCTCATCCCGGCACGCCAGGAGGGTGTCCACCATGACGTTGCCGACGAGATGGACCGCCCGGGGGGGCAGGCCCTCCCGGTACAGATGCTCCACCGCGTCCGGTGAGGTCGCGAACAGCTGGTCGCACACGTGGTCGGTGACAATGCGGTTGATCTCCTCGGGCATGGACCGGTCACCGCTGCGCAGTCCCGCCTCCACATGGGCGACGGGCACGCCCGCCTTCGCCGCGACGAGCGCACAGGCCAGAGTTGAGTTGACATCGCCGACCACGACGACGATCTCCGGGACGAGCCGGTCGAGCAACGGCTCGAACGACGTCATGACCGCGGCCGTCTGCACGGCGTGGGAGCCCGATCCCGCCGCGAGGTGATGGTCAGGGGGACGCAGCCCGAGATCGGCGAAGAACACCTCGCTCATCGCCTCGTCATAGTGCTGACCGGTGTGCACGAGCGTGGTCCGGAAACCCTCCACGTCGAGGGCGTCCAGAATCGGCTTGATCTTGATGAAGTTCGGTCGCGCCCCGGCCACGACCACCGCGTGCGGCCTCGGCACGAGCACGGGCTCGGCGAGCGTCGGGACCGGTGCGGGGCGGCGGCGCGTGGCCGCGAGCGGGGCCCGCGGCGAGGGCGGGCCATCCACCGGTACACCGGCGACGGGCTCACCACCCGCCGATACGCCGGTCACGAGCGGACCCCGGAACGATCCGATCCGCCGCGCGGCTGGTCGACGACGGTAAGCCCGGCGGGACGGGCCGCTCCCGCCCGCCCGGTGGGGGCCGCCGCCCGCCCGGTGGGGGCCGCGAGCCCGTCGCGCG
>NZ_CDWRCL010000222.1:0-6850 GCF_977927575.1 Frankia sp. CcCS3 | reverse complement strand
GTCCCGACGAGGCCGTCTACCTGCGTTCCCCCCGTACGTCGGGTGAGACGGCTTCGTCGGGACTACTTGTATCCGGTTGTATCCAGACCGTTCTCGAGCGAACGGCCCTGGTTCGACTGTAGATGATCTTTCCCTGGTCGCTCACTCCGGCTGGGTGATTTCTCGACGGCCGATCAGCCCCGGCTGGCCGCGTCCTCCATCCGGTTCATCCGTCTTCAACTGATCGTCGTCCGCGTGCCCACAGGCGTGGTTCGCATGGCGATCAGTATCTGCCGCAGTGCCTGCTCGTTCCCGCCCTGCGTCCTCGGTCGATGTCCTCGGTCGAGGTCGCGGTTCATTGACAGGAACGAAGGGTGGGGTGACATCCGCCGCCTCCGCGGCTACCCGGGTGAGTGTTACTTGGAGTGATGGAGTGTCGCGTTGGGTATCGGAGACGCGACGATGCAGGCCTCCCGGCCTTGGCCGTGCCCGGGAAGCGGCTGGCCGGGACCAGTGCCGTAACGACGGTGCCGTAACGACGAGGTCCGGGCGGCCGCGGTACTGGAGGAGCAGGTCTGGGTCGCCGTGGGCGGACCCGTCGCCGTCGCGGCGAGTGGCGTCGCCATCAATCACCATGTGTCGCGGGCTGGCGGTGATTAGTGACAGACATCTCTCCTTCATCACAGGAATATTGCCTTGCTGACATATTTGGTTACGTTCGGACAGATGTGGGATGTTTTGTGGGGAGTAGCCGTGGGCTGCAGACATGCCGGCGATCGGGATCGATAGCCTGTTTTGGGCATGTACCGACAAAGCCGATGGTTGCCTCCGTACGGGTCGGAGGGAGCGCGGTGGGTCGCTGGCGGGAGGCCGGCGGAATCCGGAGTCGGTGATGCCGCGAAGGCCGCGGCTCGTCCCGGCCGGGTCCTTCGTCGCGGCGCAGCCGCTATGGGGGCCGGCCGGCTCGCTCGCACGGGAATGACTCGGAAGGTAGGGGTGAACAAGGTGCATGTCCCCGCGGCGCGCATCGTCTTCTCACCGGAGGATCGCGCGGAGATCGCATCGGCCGTGACCGAGATCCTGGCCACCGGTGCGCTGACCTTGGGTGTCCATACCGCTGAATTCGAGGCGGCATTCGCCGCGGCTCACGAGGCCCCGTTCGCGGTCGCCGTGAGCAGTGGAACGGCCGCATTGGAGATCATCCTTCGTAGTCACGGTGTCGAAGGCGCGGATGTCGTCGTGCCGACGAACACGTTTGCGGCGACCGCTTTCGCGGTGTTGCGGGCCGGTGCCATGCCGGTTTTCGCGGATGTGAGTTCGGACACCTTTGCCCTGACCGTCCGCGGTGTCGAGGCCGCGGTGACGCCGCGGACCCGCGCCGTTGTCCTGGTCCACATCGGTGGGCTGATCCCGCCGGACGTGGCCGAGTTGCGGGCCTTCTGTGACGATCGAGGCATCGCGCTGGTCGAGGACGCGGCACATGCCCACGGCAGCCGCCACGGTGACGGCCACGCCGGGTCGTTCGGGATCGCGGGAGCGTTCTCGTTCTATCCAACCAAGGTCATCACGAGCGGTGAGGGCGGAATGATCCTCACGTCCGATCCCGCCATTCACGAAGCCGCTCGGATCTATCGTGACCAGGGCAAAGCCGGTTTTCTCGGGAACGTCCACATCAAGCAGGGGTACGCCTGGCGGCTCAGCGAGATGCAGGCGGTCACCGGCCGGGTGCATCTGCGGCATCTCGCCGACTTCCTGGCGACCCGCGCCACCGTAGCCGCGCGGTACGACGCCGCGCTGGACACCCTGGGCACCGTTACCCGCCTGCAGATGCCGCCGGCTGGTCTCTGCAACTACTACAAGTACATTGTCCTGCCCCGCCCCGGGATCGATCGCGGCCGGCTGAAGAAGGAGCTGAAGGAACGCCACGGCGTCTCCCTGAGCGGTGAGGTCTACGAGTCGCCGCTGCACCGGCAGCCGGTCTTCAGTCACTACGCGGTCCGGTCCCTTCCGGTTGCCGAGGACATCTGCGCCCGGCACGTGTGCCTGCCCATCCATTCGGACATGACCGAGGTGGAGGCCGACCACGTGGTCGCGTCCTTCGCCGCCGCGCTGCAGAGCCTGAGCCTGGACGGATGACAATGAAGATTGCGGTAACCGGAGGGTCGGGTTTCATCGGCAGCCATGTGGTCGACCGTCTGCTCGACGCCGGTCACGACGTTCTCTCGCTGGACGTCGAACACCGGCCGGTCGACCCCTGGGCCAGTTACCAGCAGCTCGACGTGCTTGATCTGCCGGCGGTCACCGCCGCGCTGAGGGGCGTCGAGGCCGTCTTCCACATCGCGGGGATGTCCAATGTGGACTTCGCGTTCGCCGACCCGGTGCGCACCGTGCGGCTCAACGTCGAGGGCACCGGGAACATCTGCGAGGCGGCGCGGCAGGCCGGGGTTCGGCGGGTGCTGTTCGCCAGCACCGTCTGGGTGTACGGGGCGGTCGGTGACCGGGCCGGCTCGGCGCCGCTGACGGAGGACGCCGAGATCACGCTGGGCCGCGCCGGGCACGTCTACACCTCGACGAAACTGGCCGCCGAACTGCTGCTGCACAGCTATCAGCAGACCTACGGGCTGCCGTTCACCATCCTGCGTTACGGCATCCCCTACGGCCCCGGAATGCGTGACGAGCTGGTGCTGGCCCGCTTCGTCCGCAAGGCTCTGAACGGCGAGTCGCTGACGGTGGCCGGCGACGGCCTGCAGTTCCGCAACTACGTGTTCGTCCGGGACCTGGCCGAGGCGCACGTGCTGGCTCTGACCCCCGACGCGGCCAACACCACGCTCGCCCTCGAGGGCAGCGAGTCGGTCAGTGTGCTGGAGATGGCACGGGCCGTCCGGGAGTACTTCCCCGGCACCGCCATCGAACACATGCCTGCGCGCCCCGGGGACTTCCGCGGCCGGGAGATCTCCGCGCAGCGGGCCGCGGAGGTGCTCGGCTGGCGACCGACCACACCCTTCTCGGAGGGTGTCCGGCAGTACATCGAGTGGTATCTGGCAAATCGACGGCCTCCGGCTCAGGCGCTCCCGCCTGTCGGCGACCTCGACGTCTCCGCGGTCTCCTCGGAGTGACCATGGCGCAGATCGGCGGTAGCACGGTGAATGGACCATCCAAAGATGATGTTGAGGTGGGAGTCGGCGGCCCGCCAGCCGTCGGCGAACCGGGGGTCACGGAACCTGTCCTGCCGGGGCCGGCCGCAGCGGGGGGACCGGTCGCCGCCGCCGCACTCCCCGCCGATCCGCGCACGCACGGCGTCGACGCCCGGCCCGCCGGAACGCCGACGCGGCGGGGCTCCGCGCTGCTGCTGTCGGGCTCGCTCGGGATGGGCCACGACGTGATGGCGCAGGCGTGCGGCGCGTCGCTCACCCGGCGCGGGTTCACCACCCGGACCGCCGACAGCCTGCGCATGCTCGGTGGGCGTAACGGCTCCCGGGGGGAGAAGGTCTTCCGTGGCATGATCGCCGTTCCGGGCCTGTATGACGCCGTGCACTTCTCCCAGATGAGAACCGGTGGCCGGCTCGCCCAGGCCATCGAGAGGACGTCGAGCCGGTTCGTCGTCCCGGCATTGCGCGAGGAACTGGCCGCTCAGCCGACCGATCTCGCGATCTCGATCTTCGCTACCGGAGCCGCGGCGACCAGCCGGGTCAAGGCCGAGTTCCCCGGCCTGGTGACGGCGGTGTTCTCCACCGATTGCTGCGTGCACCGGCTGTGGGTACACGACAACACCGACCTTTACCTGGTCACCTCGCGGACCGCCGCCCGGTACGTGCGGCGGTTCTCGCCGAACGCGCTGATCTCGGTGGTCCCGACCCCGGTCCGGGAACCCTTCTACGACCCGCCGACTCAGGAGGAGGCGCGGGCCGCGCTCGGTATCCCCGCGGACGCTCCCTGCGTGCTGCTGATGTCCGGCTCCTGGGGGCTGGGACCGTTGGTGGAGGGTGCCGCGGCCATGGCCGCGGCGGGCATCTACGTGCTTGCGGTGGCCGGCCGCAACCAGCGGTTGGCCGCGCGGTTGACGGCTCTGTCGGAACGGCAGCACAAGGTCATCCCGTTCGGCTTTACCGATCGCGTCCCGGCGCTGATGGCGGCGAGCGACCTGGTCGTCACGTCGTCCGGGGACACCTGCAGCGAGGCTCGGGTGATCGGACGGGACCTGCTGCTCATCGACGTGGTGCCGGGGCATGGCCGGGATAACCTTCAGAAGGAACTCGAGCGAGGTCGTGCCGAGGTGACGAACACCGACCCGGTGTCGTTGACCAGATCCGCGCTCGCGTGCCTTGACCGGGTCAAGCCACCGTCGGACCGGGTGGCGATCGGCCCGCACGCGTGGGAGCAGGCATTCGGGGCGGCTCTGGCGCAGATCGGTTTCGGCGCGGACTGGTGAGGCAAACCCACGGTTCGGGACGGATCCTGAGGGCCATGATGTTGGATGGGACATGAGCAGAGCCCTGGTGATCGGTCTGCCGACCGCGGTCGTCTCGGCGGCTCTCTACGGGATCGCGCCGCTCGTCCAGGCCCGTGCTGCCCGCCGGGAGGAGGAGAGCTCGGGGCTGGGGCTTGCGCTGCTGGCCCGCCTGGTGCTGCGCCCCCTGTGGCTGATCGGCCTTGCCGTGGAGGCGGGCTCGTTCCTGCTGGAGGTGTATGCCCTGTCCGTGGCCCCGGTGGCGATGGTCGCCCCGGTGATGGCTCTCGACATGATCGTCTTCACTCTGCTGGCGCAGCGGGTGCTCGGCGAGAACATCAGCCTGACCGGCTGGCTGGGCGTGGTCGCGATGGTCGGCGGTATCGGCCTGCTCGCCTTCGCCTTCACGCACCGAGCGGAGGTCGGCAGCTCGGCCAGCACCGATGTCCTGCTGGCCTTCCTCGTCCTCGGTCTGATCTTTGCGCTGCTCTGCGCGTCCCTCGCCAACCTGGCCGTGGTGCGGGACATGGTCGCGGGCGCCGCGTTCGGATTCGGGGCCGCGGCCGGGGTCAGCTACGCCATCGCCACGCTGGCGACCCGCCAGATCGGCCTGGCGGTGAACGAACGACGGGAGGGGCAGTCCACGCTGGTGGACCTGCTCACCACCCCGACGCCCTACGTCCTCGTGCTGTTCTCCGTGCTGGCGCTCGGTCTTCAGCAGCGTGGCCTGCAGGGGCGCGCCGCCGTCATCGCCTTCCCGGTGACCAGCGGGGTCTCCGCCTTCCTGCCGGTGACCCTGGGCCTGACGCTGTTCAACGAGCCGGCGCCCGACGGTGTCCGCCGCGTGGCGTTCATCGTCGCGATGGTGCTGGTCGCGGCCGGAATCGCCGCTCTCGGCCGCGATCGGATGGCGGCAGACCGGTCCGTGGACGAATTTGAGAGCGTGCTGCGGCCCACCCCCGACGACCGCCGATTGGAGGACGGCGTCGTCCCCCTGGACGGCCGGCCGGAGGTGGTCGAGCCGTCGGATGCGGAGCCGGGGCAGTCGGCGAGGGCCCGGGACGAAGCAGCTTCTATCGCTCGTACTGGCACGGTTGTTTACCGTAGCGGCATGTCGAAGAACTTATAGTGATGCGCCGCGTGCTTTCGGTGAGATAGTCGTCGTGGCCGGCCGCTCGGGTTCACCCCCCGATCGCCCGGGCGCCCGGCCGTCTCCCGCTTGCCCGCCTTGCACGTTCCCCGCGTCGCGCATCCGGTCGAGGTTTCCTCCGGTCGGGTCGTCGAGACGCCGCCAGCCGCATCTCGACGACCCGACTGGCTCGTCAGACCCCGAACCGCTGGAGGGCCTTGCGCACCCGCAGGTTCGCCTGCGCGAAGGAGATCTTTCCGTCCACGTAGGCCGACAGCGCCGCGCGGCGGACACGCTCGACGCGCTGATCTTCAATCGGAGTGTTGAGTAGGTTGGTCGTGGCGGTGGCCACGGCAATCACCTCCCAGTGGCAGGGAAACAGGGCACTGCAACTCGCGGGTGACCTCGGACGGCACACCGGACCGGAAGGCGGGGAACGAGGCGACGATGCCTCGGCCGATCCTTTCGACGTGAGGTCGATCCGAGATCGGAGATGAGCAGATGGATCTGGAGAGCGGGCGGACGCTGCGCTGCGCCGCCTCGCTAGGAGGGCGAGGGGATGGCGGCTCCGCGCTCCGCCCGCCCCGGCTGACCGAGGACCCGGGCAGGTGCGTTATGGCGCCGCACGCGGGTAGCCGTATTGCCACATATGGTCACAGCGACTGCCCTCCTCCGCGTTGGGCGGGCGCTCGACGCCCGCGTGGCCCGTCCCGGTCGGGTGGAGGTGACCAGACGCCGACCCGCCGGGCTGTGACGGGAGACCGCAGGTGCCTTGTCACCCGATCGCCTCGCGGCGAGTGACGCACTGCCGTATCCACATCACGTTACAGCCATGTAACGACCGCGACGGGACGAACGCCCGGACAACGAAGCCCGACCGAACATCTATAAGAGTGCGCGACCGGGAGGCATTGCGCAAGAGCCAACCGGCTCGTGGCGAGGCTTCCTGAACAGGCATCTCGGCCCCTCGGCCGGTGGAACGATGCCGTTGATCGAATCGTCTCCGCCTGGCGGGTCCGGCCCGGCGCCGGTCCTGGTCCCAGTCTGAAACACCAGGGCGGTGCATCCTGGCCCGGGCATCCCGGCCCGGGTAGGGGTTGACCGAGGATCATCCGGTCACCGGCGTGATCGGCGGGGTTACGGCCACCGGAGCGATATGCATCGAACCGTGGAGGAGAGTCGAAAGCGGCGGGCCCGGTCCCGGTCGCGACGTACCGGAGCGACCGGGACCGGGCCGAGGCCGACCAGCGGCGATCTCGTTCTTTTCCGATGGGATTTTTCGGTAAACATTCACC
>NZ_CDWRCL010000221.1:0-6923 GCF_977927575.1 Frankia sp. CcCS3 | reverse complement strand
ACGGCCAACCCCGGGACGTACTTCCCAAACAGGCCCTAGTGCCACGTCCCGCTCGGGTTCGCCTGATCGCCGTGGCTACCCGTCCCGGGACCGGCCTGCACGATCAGGTCGAGGGGGACGGCCGGGCGTAGGCCTCGGCATCCTCGGCCCTGATCACGTACATCACCGCGTTGATCAGGGCCAGATGAGTGAACGCCTGGGGGAAGTTTCCGAGATGGCGGCCACTGACCGGATCAATCTCCTCGGCATAGAGATCCAGCGGGCTGGCGAGGCTCAGCAGCCGTTCACACAGCTGCCGGGCACGGGTCAGCTCGCCGGTCTCCACCAAGGCGGAGACCAGCCAGAACGAGCAGATCAGGAAGGCGCCCTCGGTGCCGGAGACCCCGTCGTCGGTCTCCTCCGTGCGGTAGCGCAGGACCAGCCCGTCGACGGTCAGCTCGTCGGCGATCGCGAGCACGGTGGCCTTCACGCGTTCGTCGGCCGCCGGCAGGAACCCGAGCAGCGGAATCAGGAGCAGTGAGGCGTCGAGCGCCTTCGATCCGTAGTACTGGGTGAACACACCGCGATGATCCACACCCTTCTCACACACCTCGGCGTGGATCTCCTCCGCCACGGCCCGCCAGCGCGCCGCCGTCTTGGCGTCCCCCCGCATCTGCGCCAGCCGCCGACCCCGGTCCAGGGCGACCCAGCACATCATCTTGGACACGGTGAAGTGCTGCGGCGCCCCGCGCACCTCCCACATCCCGCGGTCCGGCTCCCGCCAGTGCGTGGCCGCCGCCTCGACGAGGCGCACGAGCACCGGCCAGAGCCGTTCGGAGAGGTAGTCACGGGACTTGGTGTGCAGGTACACGGAGTCGAGGACGACGCCCCAGACATCGTGTTGACGTTGCAGTGCCGCTGCGTTGCCGATCCGTACCGGGTAGGCTCCCTCGTAGCCGGACAGGTGACCGAGGATCTCCTCATCGATCTTCGGCTCGCCGCTCACCCGGTACATCACCTGGATGTCGTCGTCATCGTTTTCGGCGACGTCAGCGATGAATGAGAAGAAATCGTTGGCCTCGTAGTCCAGCCCGAGGGTGTACAGGCCCCACAGCGCGAAGGTGGAATCGCGGATCCAGCTGTACCGGTAGTCCCAGTTCCGTTCGCCGCGCGGGGTCTCCGGCAACGAGGTGGTCGAGGCGGCGAGCAGAGCACCGGTCGGCGCGTAGGTCAGTCCTTTCAGCGCGAGGGCGCTGCGCTGCAGATGGCGCCGCCAGGGATGGTCGGAAAACATGCCCCGCGACAGCCACTGGCGCCAGAACTCCGTTGTCCGGTCGACGGCGACGCACGCCTGCAGGTAGGTGTCCGGAAGCAGGGGCTCCTCCGGGCGCCAGGTGAGCGCGACGAACGCGGTGTCCCCCTCCCGCAGCGTGGTGCGAGCCAGTGCCCGCCGGCCGTCGAAACCGAGCCGCAGGTCGGTACGCAGCCGCAGCGTGACGTTGGTGCCCGCATGGCTGATCACGCCGGAGGAGTAGTCCTCCCCCTCGTACTGCCAGGACTCGGGCTCGCGGCCGTAGTCGAAGTTCGGCTCGCACACCAGGCTGAGATCCACCGAGCCGTGCTCACAGCGAGCCAGCCGGAGCAGCACGTGGTCGGCGTCCCAGTCGCTCGGCGTCCGACGGTGCGTGTTCGAACGCTTGTGGGTGCGATGCCAGCGCCCGACCACCAGGCAATCGGTGACGATGAGCCAGCCGTTCGGCGTCTGCCAGGTGGTCTCGAGAATGTTTGTCCCGGGGAGGTAGCGCCGGCCGGCCGGGATCTGCGTACGCTCGGGACCGAAACGGAAGCCCCCGGCCGACCGGTCCAGCACCGACCCGAAGACACTCGGGGCGTCGGGCCGGGGCACGCACATCCACTCGACGTTGCCGCTGGGGGCAACGAGACAGGACGTCTCACAGTCGGACAGGAATCCGTACTCGGCGATCGGCGGGAAGGGACTGCCCCCGCTGCGCCGCACCGGTGAATATGCCATCTGCTCCCCCTGCCCGCGCCGTGCCACGGCATCCATCACGCTATCGCCACCACACGTAGATCGCTACTATGAGTATTGACAAGAAAGCGAATGGTAGCTGCTACTCGGCGGCGTGCAAGCGTCGCGGCCGTCCTCGCCCCCGCGACCGGGGCTGCCGCACTACAGCCGTCGGACTACAGCTGTCGGGCTACACCAGTGTCGACGACTTGATGATCGCGGCGACGAACAGCAACGCGAGCACGGCGGCGACCCCGCCCGCTTGGAGCAGCACCCGGCGGGGCGAGACGTAGGCGTAGATCAGACCGATGACGGCACCGACGGCCAGCCCACCGAGATGCCCCCATTTGTCGATGTTGCTGAACGAGAAGGTGATGGCGAGGTTGATCCCGAGCACGATGAGGATCTGCCGGGAGTCAACCCGCAGGCGGCGGGCGATGATGTAGTAGGCGGCGAAAAACGCGAAGATCGCGGTGGATGCGCCGACCGACACGGTGAACCCGTCACCGAGCACGTAACTCAGGGTGTTCCCACCGAGCGCCCCTGCCACGAACAGCGCGAGGTACCGGGCCCGCCCGAGGATCGCCTCGAGCTGAAACCCGAGCAGGTACAGCGCGTACATATTGAACAGGATGTGGAGCACGCCGGCGTGCAGGAAGGCCGCGGTCAGCAGCCGGTAGTACTGGTCGTCCGCCGCGATCTGGATGCCGATCATGGCGAAGTCGCCGGTGAAGCGGTTGAAGGTGCCGCGGCCGGTCAACCCGGGCGCGCCCTGCAGGATGTAGGCGACGACGCACAGGCCGATGAAGATCTGGGTGACCAGCCCCTGCCGGGCGACCTGGGCCGGGCCACCGAGTGTGGTCCGCGTTCGGCGCTGCGGCGTGGAGCGGTCGCCCTCCTCCGGGCAGTGGAAGCCAACCGCCGCCGGGCGCATGCAATCGGGGCAGATGGGCCGGCCGCAGCGATGGCAGGAGACATAGGTCTCCCGGTCTGGATGGCGGTAGCAGTACGGGATCACCGCGGCGCCGGGTGGCTGCGGCCGGCCGGCGGGCGGTCCGCCCGCGGGAGGGCCGCCGGGACCGGAAGGTGGAGTCCACCCCGACCAGCCGGGCGCCGGGCCGACCGTGGGTCGCCACCCCGGCTCGGCCACCGGGTGGCCCGAGCCAGCCGGGCGCTGCTCCGGGCCGCCCGGCTGGTCATCCGTGGGCGGTTCGACGGGCGGGTTCGCTGTCACCACGCCGCCCCGGCGGCCGGCATCGCCGCCCGAGGAGTACGGCTGACGTGAACATGTCCGGCCGCCCGTACGCATGCGGTGGCCGGCGACCACGCACGCCGCGCGGCTGGAGCTCTCATGCGCCGTACTCCCGGGTTCGAGGCGGGGACCGGCCGGTCAGGCGGACCGGCGGTCGATCACGATCTCCTGGATGACGATGTCAGACTTCGGCCGGTCCTGCGCCCCGGTCGGCGCCTTGGCAATCGCATCCACCACGTCGGTTCCCCGCGTGACCTCACCGAAGATGGTGTGCTTGCGGTTGAGCCAGTCGGTGGGCGCGACCGTGACGAAGAACTGCGAGCCGTTGGTCCCCGGTCCGGCGTTCGCCATCGCGAGCAGGTACGGCCGGTTGAAGGTCAGGTCCGGATGGAACTCGTCGGCGAACCGGTAGCCCGGACCGCCTCGACCGGAGCCCAGCGGGTCACCGCCCTGGATCATGAAGTTCGGAATGACCCGATGAAAGACCGTTCCGCTGTACAGCGGCGTGCCGGTCTTCTTGGCACCGGTCGCCGGGTCCGTCCACTCCTGCGTGCCGGTCGCGAGGCCGACGAAGTTCCGCACCGTCTTGGGAGCGTGGTCGGGGAACAAGCGGATCTCGATGTCCCCCTGAGTCGTCCGCAGCGTCGCGTACAGCTCCTCGGCCATGCGCCTCTCTTCTCTTCAGATCGATCTCTGCGGGTGCCTGGTCAGCCGGCGTCCGGATGGGTCTCGATCGTATGCGCCGGGCGCCGCGGGGGAATTCCATCACCGATGGTTGGCACCGGGTACACGTTCCCAAGGGCACAGCCCAGGCAAGTCACCCAAGTATGAGTGACACGCTACGGAAGGTTGACGCGTTGGAGAAGCCCACCGACGGGGTACGGCACACTTCACAGATCTTGACCAGACCGAACCCAGGCACACCACCAGTTCCATGGCCGGACGCCTCGACCATCGGCTCAACGAGAGGGCATCATGAGTACGACATTGAAGGACAGACTGTCACATGTTACTGACACGGCGCCGGTTAGCGGGCTGTCCGACACCGCGAAGAGCGCCGCCGACCGCGCCGGCACGGTCGCTCACAAGGCGGCGAGCAAGGCCGGGGGTACGGCCGGATCGGCCGCGTCGGCCACCAGGGATGTGGGCGCCAGCGTGGCGCACCGGATCTCCGACGCCTCCAGCACGGCCACCAAGACCGGTGTGTCGGCCCAGAAGGCAGCCGGGAAGGCCGCGGGCCGGGCCGTCGGCAAAGCCACCGCCGTGTCCGGTCGGACCGCCAAGCGGATCGAGAAGGCCCGGGCGTATGCCGAGCTCTCCGCCGAACGCGCCCGGGCCGCCGCCGAGCTGCGGGCGGAGAAGCAGCGCTCCCGGCGCGCGGTGCAGCGCGAGACCAAGGCGCGCCTGCAGGCCGACAAAGCCCAGGAGATCCTGGAGAAGCGGCTGGCGAAGGCCGAGTCCAAGCTCGCGAAGGTGCACCGCCGTCGGCGGCGGGGGTTCCTCACGCTCGCCATCGTCGGCGCGGGTGCGGCGGGTATCGCCGCGGTGCGGCGGTACCTGGCCCAGGCTGAGGAAAGCCCAGCCGCCACCGCCGAGCCCATGCCGCTTGACACCACCACCACCGCCGCTCCATCCCCCACCAAGACCACTGCACCCCTCGCCGACACCACCGCATCCCCCGCCGGCACGGACACCCGGGGCGCCTCCGACGAAGGCCTGTCCGCCTCGGCGACCCCTGACTTCGAGGAGTTGCCCGGCGTCGACACGTCGCGCGGTGCGCCCAGCCGGCGGCGCTGAGACCACGTGCCGGCGCTGAGACCACATGCCGGCGTAAGACCACGTGCCGGCGATCGCCGTGCCGGGCAAAGCGCGGATGCCGGGCACGCCCGCATCCCAGCAGCTCGTGGCCAGCATCCGGCAACCGGTTACCTCGTCCCGGCGACCGGGCCGGCCGTGACGTCCACGCGGTAGGTCCCAGGAACGCCGGCTGGAACGGCGGGATGTGCCGGTAGTCTCGGCGCGACCGGCCGGTAGGCCGCCCCGAGGGGTGGGCGCGGGTCGGGTTCCCCCTTGTTCGGCCAGAAGGACATCGCCCGTTCGGCCTGCGCGGTGATGGTCAACGACGGGTTCGCGCCGAGGTTCGCCGAGACCGCGGCGCCGTCGACGACGTGCAGCCCCTCGTATCCGAAGACCCGGTGATAGGGATCGATCACTCCGGTGGTGGGATCCGTGCCGATGGGGGCCCCGCCGAGGATGTGCGCGGTCAGCGGGATGTTGGCGATCTCGCCGATCGACCCGCCGGGGTAACCGCCCATCCTGGCCGCGATCCGGCGGACGGCGTCGTTGCCCTCCGGGATCCAGGAGGGGTTCGGCTCGCCGTGTCCTTGCCGGCTCGTCAGCCAGCCGAGACCGAACGGTCCACGGCGCAGGGAAACGATCAACGAGTTGTCCCACGACTGCATGACCAGCGCGATGATGGTCCGCTCGGACCATCGCCAGGGCAGTGACGACGCCAGCGCCTGATGCGGGTGGAGCACGACCTGACGCAGGTATTTCAGCCAGCGCGGCACCCGCCCGCCGCCGTCGGTCATCGACGCACTGATCAGTGCCATCAGGTTGCTCCCCCGGCCGTAGCGCACGGGTTCGATGTGGGTGTGCTCGTCGGGGTGGAAGGACGAGGTGATCGCGACTCCCCGGGCGATCCGCCGATCGGGGCGCAGCCTGGATGCGCCCAGGATCGCCTCGGAGTTCGTCCGGGTGAGATGACCGAGCCGGTTGGACAACGCCGGCAGGTCACCGCTCTGTTTCATCGCCAGCAGCAGCCGCTGGGTCCCCAGGGTGCCGGCGGCGAACACGACCTGCTCCGCGGTGAGGGTACGTCGCCGACGCCGTACGAGACCCCCCGTCCGGACCAGGTCGAGCTCGTACCCGCCGGTCGAGCGTGGCCGGACGGCCGTGACCGTGGCGTCCGGGACTACCCGCACACCGGCCCGCTCGGCCAGGTACAGGTAGTTACAGTCGAGGGTGTTCTTGGCCCCTCGACGGCAGCCGCTCATGCACTCCCCGCACTCCACGCATCCCGTCCGAGCCGGGCCGGCGTCGCCGAAGTACGGGTCGGGGACCCGCACGCCGGGTTCCCGGCGGCCGTCGCGGCCGAAGAAGACACCGACCGGCGCCGCCGCGAAGGTGGACCCGGCCCTCATCTCCTCGGCGACCGTGCGAAACACCTCGTCGGAGTACGTCGTCGTCGGGTTGGGATTCACCCCGAGCATGCGTTCGGCCTGGTCGAAGAACGGCTCCAGCTCACGGCGCCAGTCGGTGATGTCCCGCCACTGCGGGTCGGTATAGAAGGCGTCGAGCGGGCGGTACAGCGTGTTCGCGTAGACGACCGAGCCGCCACCGACCGCCGTTCCGGACAGCACCACGACCCGACCCAACCAGGTGATCTTCTGGATGCCGTGGCAGCCCAACCGCGGCAGCCACAGGTACCGGCGAACGTGCCAGCTGTTCTTCGGCAGCGTGCCCGGGGTGAACCGGCGACCGGCCTCCAGCACGAGGACACGATGGCCCTTCTCCGCGAGCCGTAGCGCGCTGACGCTGCCGCCGAACCCGCTCCCGATCACGATCACGTCGGCGTCATAGCCGCCGTCCGACCGGGAATCA
>NZ_CDWRCL010000220.1:0-6981 GCF_977927575.1 Frankia sp. CcCS3 | reverse complement strand
CTTTACCCCGACTCGGGGGTGCTCGTGCCCTTCTCCGCCGCGCGAGCCGGCCTCGACGCCCGGATCGGGCTGGCCAACGAGCGTGGCGGGGTACACGGCCGGAAAATCGTGTACGATTGGCGAGACGATCAGGGAACCGCCGAGGCGAATGCCATCGGCGTGCGGGAACTGGTCGAGGAGAGGAAGGTCTTCGGCCTCCTTGAGTTCACCCTGGCGGCGAGTGGCAGCGCGTCGTACCTCGCCGAGCAGAATATTCCGGTGGCCGGCGTGGCGGCTGAGGAAGTCTGGTCGAAGTACCGGAACATGTTCTCGTCGTTCTACATCACCGGATCCGCCATCGACACATACGGCAGGCTCGTCCAGTCACGTGGGGGAACCAGGGCCGTTCTGCTCAGGACCGCCCTGTCGGCCGGGATCGCGGACACCGGAAGCAAGATCGTGCAGAGCGTGCAGTCAGTCGGCATCCCGGTCGTCGACGAGGTGAGCTACACGGCGAACGCCGACAGCCCGGCGGCGATCGCCCAACGGATCGTCGCGGCTCGCGCCGATACCCTCCTCACCGTGGTCGACGCCCATGAACTCCCCGCCGTGCTGAACGCGATCCGCGCCGCCGGTGGGAATCCCACGGTGATCCTTGCCGCCAGCGGCTACGATGGCCGACTGCTGCGTGATGCGGGCGCCGCCGTTGCCGGCGTCACGGTCCCGGTTTTCCACCGGCCCTTCGAGGCCGGCGGCCCTCCCATCACGAGCTACATCGACGCGATGCGGCGCTACGCCCCCCCAGCGGGAGGACCCGGAGCAGGAGATCACGATGATGGCCTACATCAACACCGACCTGTTCCTGCGCGGTCTGGAGGAGGCCGGGGACTGCCCCACCCGGCAGGGTTTCGTCGACGGACTGCGGTCGGTGACGAACTACGATGCCGGCGGCCTGATCCAGCCGATCGACCTCAGGAACAGTCTGGGCCGGCAGAGCACCTGCCTGGCCTTCGTCCAGGTCAACAATGCCGGTACGGCCTTCGGCGTCGTGGCGGAGAACCTGTGTGGCAAGGAAATCATGGCCGGTCGGGCCGCCTCGTGACCCGGGCCGGCCGGGCCCTGATCTGACGCGTCCCCGCCGCCGGGCGATGCGGGCGAACGCCGCGGCCCGGCCGCCGCCGCGGCGGCGGCGAGCAGGCAGCAGGCACCGGCTCCCGCCAGGGCCATCCAGGGGACCCAGCCACCCGGAGGATTCCACTGCGACGAGCCCAGGAACCAGGCCGGTCCATAGATGCCCACGGCGCTGCGGTGCCAGTCTGTCCACAGGCCGACGGTATGCACCGCGACCACCGCCATGACGGCGACGGCGGGCCCCGCCCGGCGCAGGGCCGCGGGGATGCGCGCGGCCCGCCGGGTCAGGATCTCCCCGGCCGCCAAGGGCACCAGCACCGCGATCGGCAGCAGGTACCGCCCGTAAACCGGGAAGCGCGTCTGCCGCAGGACCAGCACGTCGAGCGCCACCGCCACCGCCACCACGCCGATCAGCACCGCGCCGAGGCGGACCTGCTGCCGCCAGGTTCCCACGACGAACGCCGCGCCGAGCAGGCACGCGCCCCATGTCCAGTAGGCGAACGAGGGCATCCGCAGGCTCGCCCAGCCGAACACCCCGACCCACTGCCGTGCCCAGGCGGGCGCGTCGGACGACAGCTGCCGCAGCCCCTGTTCCGCGAGCTCACGGCTTATCCCCGGGTGCGGCTGCACGCGCTTCTCCCAGGCCGCGGTCGCGACGACCCCGGCCACGGAGAGGGCGACCCACGGAACCGAGAGCCACCCGACCAGCCGGTGCCGCCGGGTCCCCTCCGCTGGCCGGGTCCCTTCTGCTGGCCGGGTCTCTTCTGCTGGCCGGGGCTGCTCGACTGGCCAGGGCTGCTCGACGGCGGGTACCGCATCGACGGCCCGCGCCCGCGCGCGGGGGCCGCGAGACCGACGGCGATCACCGGGGTGAGCAGCACCCACAGGGGGCCGGACGGCCGGGACAACGCCACCAGCGCGGCGACGAGGCCGAGGACGGGCCAGATCCACCTCGGCGGCGCGCCCGGTCGACCGAGCCGCAGCGCCAGGGTGAACAACGCGGTCGCGCCCGCGATCTCCATCCCGTTCGTGCCGAGGACGGAACCCAGGAACAACGCCATCGGCGAGACCGCCAGCAGCACGCCGCCGACCGAGAGCAGTCCGGCGCGGGAATCCCAGGAGGCGAAGATGATGATCGCCAACAGTGTCACCACGATGGCAGCCGAGGTCGCCCGCCCGGCGTAGAGCGCGCCGTCCGCCGTGTGCGTGCGGGTCATCACGGCACCCTCGACCGCGTAGAGATAGGGCTCATAGGTGCCCACGTAACTGAGGGCCCGCGTCGCCGCCGGCCGGGAGTGCGGACGGTCGAGGCACGCGACGGACAGCCAGTCGCGGAAGAGGTCGCAGGGGAACCCCGCCGCGCCGGGGTTGAGCCCGGCGGGCAGGGCGAAGACGCGGCTGTTGCGATTGATCCAGTCGATCCGTTCGGTGCGGCCCGGTCCGTTGCCGAACGACGGATGTGCCAGCCGGCCGGGTGTTCCCGTCCATTGCCCGGTGCCCGCGCCGACCGCCTTCACGAAGTGGGCGGGCTCGTCGGGGCCGAACCCCGGCGGGTTGGTGCCGACCCAGGCGGCGACGAGCAGGAGGAACCCCGCGACGAGAAGCCGGGGAGGTAGCCGGGACGCACCCGGGGACCGGCCGGCCGTGCCACGCAGCCGGCCCCGCCGACCACTTCGGCCCAGCCGACCCGGCCAGCCCCGCCGGCCACTCCGGTGAGGCGCGGCACTGCCGGGAGTGTCCGTCGTCGAACGGCACTCCGGTACACCGGCCATGACTCCCCTGCCGCGCCCCGACGCCCGATGGTTCCCTCACCCCATCGCATCCTGTCGCGCCTATCTAACTCCACTGCATGATTGGCGGATTGGCGGGACCGGGCCGGTCTTCCGCGGGTCGCCACCAGGACCCGCCGGTTGGGCTTCACCGGCACGCCGGCCTACGCTCCCGATCCCCGCCGGGTCGTCCGGGTGGGTGTGACAGCCTGAGTTGGTCCCACATGGGGGCCTGTCCTGCGTCGTGACCTGCGATGCGTCGGGGCACCCATGATGCGTCGGGCATCTACTATGACCGGATGGTTGCGAGGCCGGAGGACGGTGTGAGCTGTCAGGCGCTGACTCCGGTCTTCGCGCTGCTGGGGAAGCGGTGGAGCGGTCTGATCATCAGTACGCTGATGGCCGGCCCGGCGAGGTTCTCCGAGATAGCGAAGCTGGTGCCGGGGGTGAGCGAGCGGATGCTGTCGGGCCGTCTCACCGAACTCGTCCAGGCCGGCCTCGTGGAGCGTGAGGTTCTCGAGGGGCCGCCGGTGGCAACGCGTTATCGGCTCACCCCGCGGGGCGAGGGGCTGCGGACGGCGCTGCACGAGCTGGAGGTATGGGCGCAGGAGTATCTCGTCGCGCGCGGGGAGCCGCCGTTTCCCAGGACTCCTTGACCGGGGCTTGCTGACCGGGGCTTGCCGGGCCGGTACCCGCCGGGCTGGTACTTGTCGGGCCGGTGGAGGTGCCCACGGTCCGTCGCGAGCCCGGATGATCTCGGGGCGCGGGCTCGCGACGGCGCGGGACCGGTTGGGGAGCCGGGTTGATCAGGGGGCGATGAACTGCAGGTCGAGCTCGATCTTGACCTTGTCGGAGAGGGCGAGCCTGCCGGCACCGAGCGGCAGGTTGAAGGTGATGCCATAGTCGCCGCGGCGGATCTCCGTCGTCGCGGCGAAGCCGGACCGGACGCGGCCGTCTACGGGGTGAGTGTCGACCCCGTAGAACTCGACCGCCAGGGTGACGGGTCTGGTCACTCCGTTGATCGAAAGATCGCCGGCGAGTTCGTACTCCTCGTCGCTGCCCGTGACGGACGTCGAGGTGAACGTGATGGACGGGTGGGACGCGAGGTCGAAGAAGTCGGCGGAACGCAGGTGCGCGTCCCGGTCGGGCTGGTTGGTGTTGATCGAGGCCAGGTCGATCTCGGCGCCGACGGACACCGACTCCAGGGTGTCGCCGACCGACAGCGTCGCGGAGAACGTGTCGAAGCGCCCGCGGACGTTGGTGACGCCGAGATGGCGGACCTGGAAGTTCACGCCCGAGTGCGCGGGGTCGAGCGTCCAGGTACCGGCGGCCAGGGGCAGCGGAGCGATGTCGGACGGGGATGGCGCGGTCATGGGACCTCCAGGTCGATGATCGACGGATGGGGCGGTGGCCGTTGCGGCTGCAACGGTACCCCTACAAAACATTAGTAGCTAACGAAAGACAAGGGGTAGTGGGGTCCTGGACCGCTGCCGGTTCAATGCTGGTGCTGGTGCCGGTCCTCATGGGGGTGTCAGTCATGCCGCGTAGGCGGAGTGAGGCTTTCGAGGCAGCGGCCGGGGTGCGCGTGGCCGGAGCCGCCGGTGGGGGAGCGGTCGGTGGCGGAGTTCTGTGAAAACGGCGCGAAGGCGGTGGCGGAGGAGGCGACGCGGGCCCGGGTGGGCCGGGAGTTCTTCGCCGCGCATCCGCTGGCGGATCTCGCGGGTCGGTCCAGGCGCTGGCTGGGGAGCCGGGGTCGGATCATCGAGCCGATGTTCAAGGCGCCGGGTGCAGACCGGCACGCGCCGATCGGCTGGGACGAGGCATTCGGGATCATCGCGGGGGAGCTGAACGCGCTGGACAGTCCGGATGAGGCGGTGTTCTACACATCGGGTCGGACGAGTAACGAGGCGGCGTTCGTCTGGCAGCTGTTCGCGCGGATGGTGGGGACGAACAACCTGCCGGACTGTTCGAACATGTGTCACGAGTCGTCGGGGGCGGCGCTGTCGGCGACGATCGGGATCGCTCCAGCCTGCTCGGGCGGGGCACGACCCTGGCGGATCAGTTCCTGCAGATCCGGGTGAACGGGGACCCGGCGTTGTTCCAGGCGCTGACGGTCAACACCTGCGAGGTGCTGCGGGTCCCGCCGGGACACCTGCTGCTGCAGGCTGTCCGTCCCCACGACCAGTACAACACGACGATCTACGGCATGGACGACCGGTACCGCGGGGTGCGCCGCGGCCGGCGCGTCGTGTTCGTCCACCCGGACGACCCCGACGAGCTCGGTATCGCCGACGGCACCCACGTCGACCTCGTGCGCCCACTCGAAACCCCGGCGCAGGGTGTGTCCCGACGGCTGGTCTGCTGGTCTGCGTCGTGCGAGACCGGGTTCTTGACGGCGGTTGCCGGGAGGATACGGCGCTCCCAGCCGAACAGGTAGAGCAGGATGGAGACGAAGGTGAACTTGAAAAGTTCGAAACCCTGTGCGGAGTTGATGAGGGAAGCGACCAGGAAGGGTATGAAGAGGGCGGCCGATGCCGGCCGTCCGGCCAGCCGCAGCAGGATCAGGAAGACCGCTGCCAGAAGAGCGCACGCGCCGATCCGACCGAAATCGAACAGCCAGGCCACGTAGAGGGAGTTGGCCGCGTAGTTCCGGCCGTCACCGTATTTCTTGGCGAGATAGACGGAGTTCGAGTTCGGGCCGTAGCCGATGTTCGGATGACCGTTCTGCCGGGCCTCGGCCATGACGATCCGCGCGCTCGTGTAACGGCCGTTGGCGGTGGCGGGTGCTGTGTCATTGCCCAGCGCGCCGAGTCCGGCGACGAGCCGGCCGAACGCGACCGTCAGGCCGTTGTTGCTGGTCAGGTAGCCGGCCGGGGGCGAGGACGATCGTCCGGCGGCCCCGGGCAGCCACCGCTCGAACCCCGTTGAGATAACAGAAGGCCAGGCTGATAGAGGCGGTGAGCAGGACCGTGGGTGATTTGGTCAGCAGACCGGCGAGGACGACGAGTGCCAGGTTTCGCCACGACCTGCGCCGGACCGCCAGCAGGATCAGCATGGAGATGACCGGGGCCCAGGACGAGGGCTCGGCCAGCAGCCCGCGCAGCCGGGGCGTGCCGCCGGCGCCGGAGTCTACCCACACCGGCGCCGGTAGGACGGCGGCGACGGCATAGCCGGCCAGAGCGATCCACACGCAGCCCAGTGACATCCGCCAGAAGACGTGTTCGAGGTGGCGGCGATCGAAGAAGAATGCCGCGAAGACGGCGATTGAGGCGTAGAAGACGCCGAACCGCAGGCTTGCCGCGAGGTATTCGGCCGCGCGGTCCGGGGCCACCGGGGCCACCGGGGCAAGGGAGTAGAAGCACATGACCGTCGCGATGAAAAGTACGGCCAACAGGCTGCGCAGCGCGTTCAAACACCCAGATCGCCAGCCGGGCGGCCGGCCCGATCAGCTCGTTCTGCTGCGTCTGCTCCGCGGTTTTGGGGCGGTGTCCAACATCCCGGGGGAGCCGGCGGAGGTCGGATCGGGGGCAATCGTGACCGATCTCATCGCCGGCACCGTGGATTTCCCCCAAGGGGCATAGACGCCGTGATTTTCCCGAAGCCAATGTGGAGCATGCTAGCAGCCACCGGAGCGCTTTCTCCCGGCATCCCTCGGCGGTGGGCGCGGGTGTCGCCACGGCGACCCTTTCCGGGGATCGACTGCCTATAACCGGTCCTTCGCGGGCGACGCACGCGTTCAGGAGTCGAAATGAAATAACTTGCGCGTTTCGAACCCTCCACAGGCCTGTGACCTGCGATGATGCTCTCGATCACGTATTTGTTACTTCATTACGTCCCCTCAGGGCCAGCGGCCCGTGCCGGAAATCACCTTCGCCGGTGCATCCGTCTTTTTGGTGTGATCACACTACGACTGTCGGTGTCGGGAGCGTGCTCCCGGTGCCGACGGTGCTGCCCATCAAGCGATGGATATCTGACCAGGCCACCTACATTGATGGGTCTTCGAAGTTAACCGGGGTGGGCGTGAGACCCCAGCCAGTTTGGTAACTGTGCGTAATGTTGGTTCGGCGTGGCCTGCTGTGACCTGATGTGGCATGCCTCGTGT
>NZ_CDWRCL010000219.1:0-6991 GCF_977927575.1 Frankia sp. CcCS3 | reverse complement strand
TACCGACGAGCGTGCTCGGGGCCGCACCGGAAGCGCCGATGAGCTTGGCGATCCCGAAGTCGGTGACCTTCAGCAGGCCGTCGGCGCTGAAGAGAATGTTGTCCGGTTTGATGTCGCGGTGCAGGATCCCGCCCGCGTACGCGCATTCCAGCGCGGCGGCGGTCGCCAACCCGATCGCGCAGACGACGTCGACGGTCAGCCCGTTCGCCGCGCGGGCCCGCACGGTGCCGCCCGCCAGCCGCTCCATGACGAGCAGGCACAGGTCCCCGGATTCGACGTAGTCGTAGAGGCGGACTATGCGGGGATGGTCGAGCCCGGCCAGCAGGCGCGCCTCCGCCAGGAACCGGCCGTGGGCGCCGCCGTCCGCCGCGCTGGTCGACAGGACCTTGATCGCAACGGTCCGGTCGAGCTGGCGGTGGCGACCCGCGAGAACGACGGCGTGACCGCCGTGCCCGAGCATGGCGGTCACCTCGTAGGCGAGGAGCGCCTCGGCCACCCGGTCGGTGATGAACCGTTCCGGCTCCGGTCCGGTCAGCCGCACGGCGGATCGTAGTCGAGGTCCGGCAGGTACTGTTTCCATTCCTCGCGGGTGAGCGGGTCGCCGGCCCGCGCGCACAGCCGCGTGACGACGCTCGCCGGGTCGAGGTCCCAGACGAATCCGATCACCTGGTAGGGCGCTCCGACGATGAAGGCGGTGCCCGGGGCGAAGGCGACCGCCGCGAAGCCGTTGTAGCGGCCGCTGAAGGTGGCGTACGGCACCGGGTCGGCCGGATCGGACATGTCCCACAGCCGCACCACACCGTTCGCGCCGCCGACGCCCGCCGCCATGAGCCGGCCGTCGGAGCTGAACTCGATGGAGTTGACGCCGGCCCCCAACCCGATGATCGAGGGCAGCGCGCGCGGGGCCCGGCGGTCCGTGACGTCCGACAGGGCGACCTTCGTGTCGAAGCTGCCGACGGCCAGGGTCCTTCCGTCCCGGCTGAAGGCGATGGTGATCAGGGCGCTGGTGAAGCCCATGATCGTGCTGATGCCCGCCGGTCGGTCCGGTGTCGTGATGTCCCACAACCGGATGGTCCGGTCGCCGCTCCCGGACGCCAGGGTGCGCCCGTCCGGACTGAAACTGACGGTGGCGACGTCGTAGCGGTGCCCTGCGAGGACGGACCGCTGCCGGGGCGTGGCCGGGGTGGAGATGTCCACCAAGGCCAGTCGGGCGCTCGTGCCGGCCAGCGCGAGGGTCCGGCCGTCCGGGCTGACCTCCAGGTCCTTGATCCCGCCGATGCCGGGATGGATGGTGGACAGCAGCCTGGGACGGCGGATGTCGGCGACGTCCCACAGCGTGACCGTGCCGTCGAAGTCGGTGGCGTAGTCGAGGCTGCCGGCGATGAGAACCCTGCCGTTCGGGGTGAACCGGACGCTGCCGACCGCGGCGTTGAATCCGGTCAACGTGGCGGCCGACACCGGCCGATCGGGGTTATGCGCATCCCACAGCCGGACGGTCTGCCCGTAGTCCCCGGTGGCCAGGACCCGCCCGTTCGGATGGACCGCCGTCGACCACAGGAAGCGGTGGTGCCCGACCAGCGTCGGCCCCGGCACGTCCCACAGGCGCAGGGCGCGGCCGTCGGCACCGGAGGCGAGGGTCCGCCCGTCCGGACTGAAGGCCAACGCCCACGGCTTCGACGCGTGCGGCAGGACCGCGATGGCGTCGAAATGGCGGGACGGATCGTAGATCTCGACCGCGCTGTTCACCCCCACGGCCACGAGGCCGTCCACGTTGACCGCCACCGCCTCGACCGATCGCACCTCGTCGATGACCTGGAGGGTGGTCGGCCGTCGCGGGTCGGTGAGATCGAAGACCCGCGCGGTGGTGTCGTCGCTGCCGGTCACCGCCGTCTTCCCGTCCGGGCTGATGGCGACCGCACGGACGGCCGTGTTCGCGCTGAGCACGACATTCGGGCCCGCCTCGCCCTTCAGCTCGCTCAGCTCTGCCGGGGCGGCGAGGTCCCGCACGTCCCACAGCAGAGCCCGGCCGTCGTCGCCACCGGTCAGCAGCTCGGTGCCGTCGGGACTGAACGCGACGGCACGGACGTTCGCGGTGTGGGCGGTGATCGCGCCGGCCGGCCGGATCGCGCTCACGTCGGAGACGTCCCACAGCCGCACCTGTGATCCGTACCCGCCGGTGGCAAGGACCCGGCTGTCGGGGCGGAAGGCCAGCCCGTGAATCGAGTCGGAGGCGCCGGGTAACGTCGCCGCGAGCACCGGGTGAGTGGGATCGGTGATGGTCCACAGCCGGATCGTCCGGTCGTCGCTCCCGGTGGCGACGAACCGGCCGTCCGGGCTGAACGCCACGGACTTCACCGCCAGCCGGTGGCCCCTGATCGTGCTGAGCGGGGTGCGGCGGGTGGAGTCTGACGCGGACCACAGGGCGACCGTCCAGTCGTCGCTCGCCGTCGCCACCAGCCTGCCGTCCCGGCTGTAGGCGACCGCGCCGATCGGACGGGTCTGCGTGCCGAGGTGACGGGTGGCGAAGCCGTAGTCGCTCGCGAACGTCGACAGCACGGCGCTGCGCGCCTCCGCCGTCGGCGCCAGCCGGTAGGCGACGGCGCCGAGCTGGGCGGCGGCCAGCGGGTCGGACCTGCGCAGCTGATCGGCCTGCCGGCCGATCGCCACCGACAGCGCCCGGTCCCGCTCGCCGGCGATCTGGGCCCGTTGCCGGAAGGCGAACGCCATCGCTCCACCGGCGATCAGGGTCAGCACCGTGAGAGCGGCGACGAGCTGGTGCAGCCGCCTGGTCCGCCGGGCCTCGGCCCGCTGCGCCGCCTGCTCGGCCGCGAGGGAGGCCGCCAGAAAGTCCCGCGCGACCGGGCTCAGTGCCGTCTGCCGCTGCCCGGCCTGCGCCCACTCCCGGACGGTCGCCAGCCGACTGCCGGTGAACAGGTAGGACGGGTCCCGCCCGCCGTCGTCCCAGGTGGCCGCGGCGTCGGTGAGCCGCTGTCGGGTCATTGCCGCGGCGCGATCGACCTCGATCCACTCGCGCAGTCGCGGCCACGAGCGCAGCAGCGCCTCGTGGGAGATCTCGACGGTGTCGGCGTCCACGGTGACGAGTCGGGCGGCGACCAGCGCGTCGAGGACGGCGGAGACGTCCTGGGCCGACGGCGAGTCCTGGGCCCACGGCGACGTGGACAGCAGCTCGGTGCGTGAGACGCGGCGGCGGGTGTCGTCCGTCCCATCCCCGAACTGGATCATCTGTAGCAGGACCTGCCAGGCCGCATCCTGGCCGGCCGCGTCCAGCGTGCCGAAGGTCTCCTCCGCCGTCCGGGCGATGGCCCCCCGTAGACCCCCGGCCCGCAGGTAACCGGCCACCGTCAGGGTGCCGTTCTCGCGTTCCCGCCAGGTGGCGCGCAGCGCGTGCGCGAGCAGGGGCAATGATCCGGGGTCGGCGACGACGCCGTGCTCGTCAGCGCCGAGGTCGTGCAGCATCAGATCGACCAGGCCCGGCTCCACCGTGAGCCCTACCGCCTCGGCCGGCTTCACGATGGCGTCGCGTACCTCCGCCGCGGTCATCGGCCCGACCACGACCTGCCCCGTCTGGAGCGCGTCCACCAGCTCTGGATAGGCCGCGCACCAGCCATAGAAGTCGGCGCGGACGCCGATGACGACGACCGCCGGTGGACGGGTGGCCCCGCCCCCGCGGCACGCGGCGACCAGCGCGCGGATGAACGCGCCGCGCTCCTCCTCGTCCGCGCACAGGGTGAACGTCTCCTCGAACTGGTCAACGACGATCACCACCCGCCGGGTGGGCGGGGCGGTCCCGCCGGCGGCCGGACGCAGGGCGAGCAGATCCGACAGCGCCCCGACGAATCGGGCGGGTTCCGAGACGACGTCGAGCCGTGCCGCTGCGAGCACGGACAGCCCGGCCGCCTGCGCCACCGTGCGGGCCAGCTCGCGGGCCGGGTGATCTGTGGGTGTCATCAGGACCTGCGGCTAACCGCGGGCGCCTGCCACTGCGCCCCGGGCGAGCGCCGGGAGCAGCCCGGCGCCCAGCAGCGACGACTTTCCCGAGCCGGAGGCACCGACGAGCACCAGCGGACCCGCGCCGTCCAGCCGTTCCTCCAGCCGCGACAGCGCCTCGGCCGTCGCTCGCTCCCGCCCGAAGAACCAGCGCTGCGTGCCGGCGCCGAACGAGGCGAGACCGGGATAGGGGCAGGCGGCCTCACCGGTGGTCACCCCGCCGTCCGGTGCGCTGGGAAGCCCCGCCGGCTGTCGCGGGGTGGGAGTCACCACCGGGCCGGGGCCGTCGGTGAGCACGGTGGTCGGCGCCGGCTCCAGGTCGGCGATCGGCGGGGTGTGCGCGGCGTTGCCGGCGAGGATCACCCCATCCGACCAGGCGGCGGCGGAATGCAGCACTGCGTTCCCGGCCGCGGTGAGACGTTGGGCGAGCCGCCGGGTCACCTGCCCGACGCTCAGCTCGACCGGGCCGTCCGGGTCGCCGTTGACGAGGAGCCGGACCAGGTCGGCGGACAGCGGCGGTCCGTCACCCGCCGCCGATCCGGTGTGCGCCGCCTGCCCGGTGTGCGCGGCCAGCGGCGAGGTCAGCACGAGCAGCTCCACGCCGTCGCCGGCCGCGGCCGCGTCGGCGCCGCCCCCCGCATCTTCACGAGGACCGGCAACATCCTCGCGAAGACCGGGAACGCGAGGTGGCACCGGCGGGACGGTGGAGTGGGCGGCCGTGGTCCGCACCCACAGACCATCGACGGCGATGAGCCGGGTGGCGGCCCGGCTCGTCGCCATCGTCGCCAGGACCGACGACAACGGTAGGGCCGTGTAGGCCAGACGATGGGGACGGCTGTCCGACACGGCCGTCGCCAGGCGGATCATCCCGTCGGCGTCGATGAGGACGATGCCGGCGTAGTAGACGAGGAGAGCCTCGGTGGCCTGCTCGACGGCCGCCGCGAGAGCCTCGCCGAGATCGAGCGGGGTCGCCGGGTCGACGACCGTGCGCAGGCTTTCCTCGGCCAGCCCGCAGCGCTCCACGAACACGCCGCCGACCGCCGCCACGGCCCGCGCTACCACGGCGCCGACCTCGCCCGCCCGGTCGGCGCCGGGCCCACCGAGCCCGCCCGTGCCGACGACGAGAACCCGCGCACCGGCGGATCCCAGAACCAACCGCGACGTCCGCGACGTCGATGAACGAGCCACAGCTCTCGCCCCGCCCCCCGCACCCGACACAAGCGGCCAGATGCCCCCGACCAGGTTAGCCAGCTGGCGCACCAACCATAGATCAATCCGACGGCGCCCGGGTGGAATGCCGCGGAACCCGAACATTATCCTCGAGCGTGGCTGAGTCTGACCGTGCCAGTGCGTTGTCGCTGTGCTATGAGCAAGCCTCCCATGTCCGGCCGTTCCGGGCGAGGTCGCATCATCTGCGCGGTGAGCGAGAGCGCGGAGCTGAGCGCAGATGCGGTCGCCACTGAGGGCATCCCACGACGATCATCTTTCTCGGCGGGGTCGGCCTCGGCGGGGTCGGCCTCCACGCCTGGCGGCCCGGCGGCGCTGGTGCCGACGCCGACGACCGGCCACCAAACCCGCACCGGGGTCGGCAGGCCGTCCGTCGAGGAGCCGGATCTTTCTTCGGCGGTGAGCGAGGCACGCCGCGGTGACGAGGCGGCCTTCAGGCTGCTCTATCGGACGATCCAGCCGGGTCTGTTGCGGTACCTGCGGGTACTCGTCGGTGACGAGGCCGAGGATGTCGCGTCCGAGACGTGGCTGCAGATAGCCCGGGACCTGCCGTCGTTCCGCGGGGACTTCGACGGGTTTCGCGGCTGGGCAGCCACGATCGCGCGTCATCGCGCGCTCGACCAGCTGCGCCGGCGATCTCGCCGCCCGCGCGGTGACGTACCGGTCGAGACGGTGATGATGGAGATGGCCGCGCCCGATGACACCGCCGGCGAGGCGTTGGAGGCGATGTCCACCGAGGCCGCCATGCGCCTGATCGCGGGCCTGCCGTTGGACCAGGCGGAGGCGGTGCTCCTGCGAGTGGTCATGGGGCTGGACGCGAAGACCGCGGGGCGGGTCCTGGGCAAGCGCGCCGGCGCGGTCCGCACCGCGGCGCACCGAGGGCTGCGCAGGCTCGCCGAACAGCTCGGCGAATGTGGGGTTACCGGGGCTGGTCGACCGGAGGCAGGTGAACCAGGTGAACATGGTCGGGGTGGCGGCGCGCAGCGATGATCATGGGTTCCGGTCAGGTGCAACACGGCCAGGTGTAACACCGGTGAGGGCTTCGACGCTGAAGGACGTGAGATGAGCACACACCGACCCCGTCGGATCGGCCGGGGCGCCGCGGAGCGGATGCTTCGCGGCGGCCCGGTCAATGCGGGGGCCGGTGCGGATCCCCTTGGCGACCTGCTCGCCGCCGTGGCCGCTCCGGCCCGCGATGGCGAGCTCGACGGTGAGGAAGCGGCTGTGGCCGCTTTCCGGGAGGCGCGTCTCGCTCACGTCACCCAGCCGCGGAGAGAGCCCATGTTCAAGTTGTTGCTCGCGAAGTTCCTGACCGCGAAGGTCGCCGCCGTGGCGGTCGCGGCCACGGCCGTCGGAGGCGTCGCCGCCGCCGCTGGCACAGGAGTACTGCCCGTCCCCGGTGTAGGTGGCAGCGCCGCCGTGTCCCCGGTGGCTACGCCCTCCGCCGAGGTGACCGCGCCGCGGGTCTCGGCGCCGAGCGCCGGTGCGTCCGTCTCGGCGTCGCTGCTCGCGCTGTGCCATACCTACACGGCCGACGCCGGCGCGGCTCTCAGTTCCCCGGACCTGAACGCGCTGGTCACGGCCGCTGGCGGCAGTGACCAGGTCGGCGCCTTCTGCGCGAAGGCCCTGCAGGCCGAGGCCGAGGCCGGCGCCGGGGTGGGTGCGGCCGCGGGGCCGGGTGGTGCGGGTCTCGGCGTCGGGGTGGGGCCGAGCGCGGGTGTGGATGCGAACGCCGGGCCGGGCGGCGCCGGTCTCG
>NZ_CDWRCL010000218.1:4975-7395 GCF_977927575.1 Frankia sp. CcCS3 | reverse complement strand
AGACCGCTGGTCCGGCTGCCCGACAAGGTCTGCTGTCATGGGGTGAGCGTGCGGCCCGCCGGGTCCGTCCCGGCGATCGCCGGGGCGCCGCGTCTGGCAGCCTGGCGGTGTGTGGTCACCATGGGGCGGGCTGCGCTCCATGGGCCGACTCATCGAGTCCACCCCGCCGTCCCGGGCGCGCGACGTCGACTTCCTGCGCCTGGCGAGCGTCTGTGTCGTGGTGCTGTGGCACTGGGCCCTGTCCATCGACCACTTTCGCGGGGGCGTTCTCGTGATGCCCAATCCGATCGCGCGGATACCGTTCGCCTGGCTCGCGACCTGGCTGCTCCAGGTGATGCCGGTGTTCTTCGTCATCGGTGGCTTCGCCCACCTGGCGGCCTGGGACGCGGCCGGTCGCGCCCCCGGGTCTCCGCGCGGTGATCCCGCGCTTCCCTGAGGCCCGCGGGCGCGGCGCTTCCTGCGGGGGCGGCTGCGCCGCCTGCTGCCCCCGATGGCGGTATTCGCCGTTATCTGGGCGGCGGTCGACGCCGTCCTGCTGCTCGCGGTCCCCGACTACCCGGGTCTGCTGCGCTATGGACGGGCCGTGCTGGTGCCGCTGTGGTTTCTCGCGGCGTACCTGGGGGTCATCCTGGCCGTGCCGGTGACCGCGGCGGTCCATCGGCGGTTCGGCTGCCGGTTCATCCTGCTGCTGGGCGCGGCCGTGGCGTTCGTCGACCTGGCGCGGTTCGGCACCGGCAGCACGGTGTTCGGCTATGTCAACACCGGTCTCGTCTGGGTGTTCGCCCACCAGCTCGGGTATTTCTGGCGGGACGGCGCCCTGCGCGGGCCGCGGCGGGCGCTGCTGACGGCGCTCTGCGGGCTGGCGGGTCTGGCCCTGGTGACGACGCTCGACGAGTATCCGCGATCGATGGTCGCCACCGAGGGAACCAGGCTCAGCAACATGTTCCCGACAACCGCTGCGATCGCCGTGCTCGCCGTCTTCCAGCTCGGTCTGATACTGCTCGCCGTACCCGCCCTGAACCGAATGCTGGCCCGGCGCCGGCCGTGGGCGGCGGTCGTCACGGGCAACGCCGTAATCATGACCGTGTTCCTGTGGCACATGACGGCCCTGCTGCTCGCGATGGTCACGATGCGGGCGGTCGGGCTGCCGATGCCCGAAGAACCGACCGCGGCCTGGTGGGCCGGGCGGCCGCTGTGGGTGATCCTGCCCGCACTCTTCCTGGTGCCGTTGATCGTCCTGTTCGGACCGGTGGAGCGCCGGGCCGCGGCCCCGCGTGAACCGGCACGGGCCGGGCCGGACGACTAAGAACCTGAGTTAGCCAGTATTAACCAGGCGGGCACCGGCTGTCCCGGAAGGCGGTAATGTGCCGACCGTGTCCTTCAGCCTCGAAGAACCGCCGCCAGCAGGATCGCGCCGGGAGCGCATCCTCGCCGCCGCGGCCCGGCTGATGGCCGAGCGCGGGTACCACGGGGTGAGCATCAACGACATTGGCCGGGCCGCGGGCGTCTCCGGGCCGGCGTTGTACAAGCATTTCCCGAGTAAGCAGGCGATCCTCGGCGAACTGCTGATCGGCATTAGTGAACGCCTGCTCACCGAGGGCACCCGTCGCGCGGCCGCGGTGCCCAGTCCGGACGGCACCCCCAGTCCGGACGCCACGCTGGACGCGCTCGTGCGCTGGCACGTCTCCTTCGCTCTCGACTCACCCGAACTGATCCGCGTTCAGGATCGCGACCTGAGCAGCCTGAACCCGGCCGACGCGCACACCGTGCGCCGGCTGCGACGCGGCTACGTCGAGCTCTGGGCCGCCCAGCTGCGCGCCCGCAGCCCCGAACTCGCCGAGGGCACCGCCCGCGCCGCCGTCCACGCCACCTTCGGCCTGCTGAACTCCACCCCCTACAGCGCGGTGACGATGAGCCGGCCGCAGCTGGCGGACCTGCTGCACCAGCTCGGCCTGGCCGCCCTGCTCGCCGCGGGAACGCGGCACCCGGCACCCGGGCCGGCCACCAGCCACTGATGATCTTTCGCGGAGTGCCGGCAGTGTTCTGGCGAGCCTCGCCACTACAGACCCAGTTCGCGCGCGATCAGCATCTTCTGGACCTCGCTGGTGCCCTCGCCGATCTCCAGGATCTTGGCGTCCCGCCAGTGCCGGGCGACCGGGTATTCGTTCATGAACCCGTAGCCGCCGTGGATCTGCGTGGCCTCGCGGGCATTCGTCACCGCCGCCTCCGAGGAGAACAGCTTCGCCATCGCCGCCTCCTTCTTGACGGGCAGGCCGGCGAGCATCCGGGAAGCCGCGTCGTAGTAGGCGGCACGGGCCACGTACGTCCGCACCTCCATCTCGGCAATCTTGAAGGCGATTGCCTGGTTGCGGCCGATCGGCGCGCCGAATGCCTCCCGCTGCTTCGGAGTCGAAATGAAA
>NZ_CDWRCL010000218.1:0-4579 GCF_977927575.1 Frankia sp. CcCS3 | reverse complement strand
TCCCCTTCGCGTATTTCACGCTCTCGTCCACGCAGGCCTGCGCCAGCCCGACGGCCAGCGCGGAAATCGCGATCCGGCCCTCGTCCAGGATCTGCAGGAAATTCGCATAGCCGCGGCCGCGCGCACCGAGCAGATTCTCCGCAGGAACCCGCACGTCGTCGAAGGCCAGCGGGTGGGTGTCGGAGGCATGCCAGTCGACCTTCGAGTAGGCCGGGCCGGCGGTGAAGCCGGAGGTGGGCACCGGCACCAGGATGGACGAGATCTCCTTGCGCCCGGCCGGGGTCCGCCCAGCGACAGCGGTGACGGTGACGAGCCGGGTGATGTCGGTACCCGAGTTGGTGATGAAGGCCTTCGAGCCGTTGATGACCCAGTCGCCGCCGTCGAGCCGGGCGGTGGTGCGGGTGCCGCCAGCGTCGCTGCCCGCCTCTGGTTCGGTCAGCCCGAACGCGGCCAACGCCCGCCCGCTGGCGAGCAACGGCAGCCACTCCTCCCGCTGTGCCGGCGTGCCGAACCGGTAGATCGGCATCGCGCCGAGGCCAACCCCGGCCTCCAGCGTGATCGCCACCGACGAGTCGGCCCGGGCCAGTTCCTCGATGGCCAGGCAGAGGGCGAAGAAGTCGGCGCCCTGCCCACCGTACTCCGCCGGGAACGGCAGACCGAACAGGCCCATGTCGGCCATCTGCGCGACGACCTCGTACGGGAACGTCTTCTCCTCGTCGTGCCGCGCCGCCGCGGCGGCGACCACCTCGCGGGCGAACGCCTCCACGGTCTTGCGCAGGGCTTCCTGCTCCTCGCTGAGCCGGGTGTCAGGCATCGCTGTCCTCCCCGTCGTGGAAGCGGCACCCGCTACCAGGGCACTCAGGGCTACCAGGGCACTCAGGTCAGGATCCGGCGGCGGCGGGCCTCCGAGACCGATTCCCCGCGCCGAGCGACCCCGAGCTTGGTGTAGATGCTCTTAAGATACCACTTGACGGTGTTGATGGTCAGGCCGAGGTTACGCGCGATTTCCTTGTTCGACAGTCCGCGGTCCAGCAGACGGAGGATGTCGATCTCGCGGGCGTTGAGCGATTCTTCGGGAGCGGGGTTCCGCTCGGCCGGGCGGTCGATGATGGGGATCGCCGCCCGTTCCGCGTCCGCGTGGGCCGTGGCGAGCAGCTTGGACAGGTAGTCGGAGGGCACAGTGGGCAACTCCGCCGGCCACCGGCGGCACCGGCTCGCGTCCCGCAACTCGCCAATGATCTTCAGGAGTTCCGGTCCGGCGTCGGTAATGGTGCGCACCAGACCGCGGCGGGCCCCGGCGACGACGGCGGGCACGAGGGTGCGCAGCGCGGTGTCGGTGTCGCCGGTCAGCGAGTGCACCACCGCGAGGTCGATACGCGCGGCCGTTTCGGCGTACCGCCAGGCCACGGAGCTGCTCTCCTGGTGCATCTGGGACAGCAGCCGCAGGGCACCGTCGTAGTCGGCCTGGGCGGCCATGACCCGCGCGCGCATCGCGAGCTGGTAGTGGCGGGTGGCCATCGCGATGCCGTCGCCGCCGCGGGCGACGTCGTCGCCGTGGCGGGCGAGCACGTTCTGGGCGCGCCCGAGGTCCCCCCGGGCCAGGTGCAGCCGCAGGCGTTCGTGGTCGACGGCGGCCGACAATCGAGGCAGGACGAGCTGGCTCGCCGCCTCGCTGCCCTCGTCGAGCAGGTGCCAGACGTCCTCGATCTCACCGCGCAGGGTCTTGATGCGGGCCAGCGTGGAGTAGGTGGCGATCATAAGATCGGCGACGCCGCTTTCGGCACCGAGCTCGTGGCACTCCTCCAGCAGCCGCTCGGCGGCATCGGTGTCGCCCCGCTCGTAGTACAGCCGGCCCAGCAGCGCGCCGGCCAGCCGGGCGGCGTGCGAACGCGGCCCGGCGGCTTCGCGGGCGAGGGCCACGGCTTCCCGGTACAGACGTTCGGCGGCCACCAGGTCAAGCTGGGCGAACGCCGCGAGCCCGGCGAAGCAGCGCCCGTACACGCCGGCGAAAGGCCCGCGGGTGGTGTCGTGGAAGGCGTTGGCCCACCGCTGCCGCGCCTGCGCGGTGTCGTAGGCGAAGGTGTGGATGTCGACGAAGGTCCGGATGTTGGACGACACCGCGACCAGCCACGGCCGGTAGCCGGAGTTCTTCACAATGTAGGGGGCGACCAGGTCAGCGGCGCGGTCGATCCGGTCACCGTAGACGTCGATGCAGGCCTGGACGACATCGGCCTCGCCGAGGATGTCCTTACCGGTGTCGCTGGTGTCATCGGGTGCCAGGGCGGCACGCACGTGGTCGAGCGCGACCTGCGCGGGCTGCGCCCGTTGCAGCAGACAGTTGGCCCAGGCGATCGCGATCTGCAGCCGCGGCCGGCCGGGCAGCAGCGCCGGCGGCAGCTTGTTGACCAGGCCGAGCAGGGTGGCCATTCGGCTGTGCTCCACCAGGTGCATGGCCCGCCGCTCCACCAGATCCACCGCCCCGGCGTCGTTACCGGCAGCCAGGGCATGGGTGACCGCCTCACCGAGCAGACCATGATCAGCAAACCAGGCCGACGCGGTCCGGTGCAGGGTCACCACCCGATCCGCATGATCACGCTCCAGGCGGCGGCGCAGATAACCCGCGAACAGATGGTGATAGCGAAACCATTCCCGGTTATCGTCGAGCGGCCGCAGGAACAGGTCCCGCCGTTCCAGCTCCTCCAACAGCGCCTGCCCCCGCCGCTGCCCACTCACCGCCGCCGCCAGATCACCGCAGAGCCGATCACAGACGGAAGTCGTGAGCAGGAAGTCGAGCAGATCCGCGGGCAGCGCATTGAGCACGTTCTCGGCGAGATAGTCACCCAGGGAGTGATGCCGCCCGGAGAAACCGCGGATCAATGCCGACGGGTCGGCGCTGTCACGCGGCGACCCAGCCGTCGGTACTCGACCACAGCCGATGCACGTCCGTGCTGTCGAGATCCAACGCGTTGAGCTCGAGCAGGAAGGCCGCGGACTCCCGATGGTCGAACCGCAGCTGCGTGGCGTCGATCTCCGTCACCTGGTTACGCACCTTCAGCCGGCCCACGGCCGGCGACCGGGTCCGGCTGGTGACGATCAGATGCAGGTTGGCCGGACCCACCTCCAGCAGGAACTCCAACGCGGCAACGGCCTGCGGGGCGTCGATGAGATGCCAGTCGTCGAGCACGACCGCCAACGGCTGCCGATGCTCGGCAACCTGATTGACCAGCTCGGTGAGCACATACCGCTGCGCGTCGTCGGAATGCCCCTCCAGCACCTCGACCAGGTCACCGGCCAGGGTCGGTTCGACCCGGCGCACCGCCTCGATGAGATGGCTGAGGAACCACACCGCGTCGTTGTCGTCCCGATCGAGACTCAGCCATGCCACCGGCACCCCCTCGGCGCGCAGCACCCGCTGCCACTGCACCGCCAGCGTGGTCTTCCCGAACCCGGCCGGCGCGTGGATCAAAGCCAGCCGCCGGGCCCGGCCGTCCCGCAACACGTCGAGGAGCCGGTCCCGGCCGACCAGCTGGGTGTCATAGGTGGGTGCCTGAAACTTCGTGGACACGGCCAGCGTGGGACGTGCCTTGGTGTCCATCCAGCTCGCCTCGCTTCCGAGGGCTCCCCGCCCGGCTCCCCTGCCACGCGTTCGTGACGATACTCACAGGCCCTCGAGCTGATTTTCGCACTGGCCGCCCAGGCCGCAATACTTTGGGCGTCACCAACCGGGCCAGCCGGCCCGCAGCGCCTTCTTGTCCAGCTTGCCGTACACGGTGGTCGGCAAGGCCTCGACGACCCGCACGGCCTTGGGCTGCTTGTACCGGGCAAGCTCCACCCGGCAGTGCGCCAGCAGCTTGGCCTCGTCGAACGCACCGGTATCGTCGGGCACGACGAACGCCACGACCGCCTCACCCCAGTCCGGATGCGGCACCCCGACGACCGCGACCTGCCCAACCCCCGGACAGGCCGCCGCCGCGTTCTCCACCTCCGTGCTGTACACGTTCATCCCACCGGTGATGATCATATCGTTCTTGCGGTCCAGCAGATAGACGTACCCCTCGGCATCCATCCGCCCGATATCCCCGGTGTGCAACCACCCGTCCCGCAACGCCTTGGCGGTCTGCTCGGGCCGGCCCCGATACCCCACCATCGTGTACGGCGTGGCGGCGACGATCTCCCCGACCTGACCGCGGGGCAGCTCCCGGCCAGCCTCGTCGACCACCTTGACCGCGGCCATGACGACCGGCTGACCACAACTGGCCAGCCGATACTCCCCGTCAGGATCAAGACGATGATCCTCACGGCGAAGACGGGTGATGAAGTTCGGCGCCTCCGACTGCCCGTACAGCTGCATGAACACCGGGCCGAGCACCTCCAGGCCCTGCTCCAGCCGCTCCCGGGTGATCGGCGCGGCACCGTACAGGATGGTCCGCAGCGAGCTGAGATCCAACGCGCGGCCCGCCGCCCGGTCGAGCACCCGGTAGATCATGGTAGGCACCATGAACGTGAAGGTCACCCGGTCGGCGGTGATCCGCTCAAGCACCAGCTCCGGGTCGAACCTGGTCTCCAGGAAGTGCCGGGT
>NZ_CDWRCL010000217.1:6087-7284 GCF_977927575.1 Frankia sp. CcCS3 | reverse complement strand
GGGTCGTAACAGACGGGGACCATGTCGAGCTGCTGGGCGGCGAGACCCATGGCCAGCCGGGCCCGCCGCAAGGCGGTGGCATCGTCGATGGTGTCGTCCACCTGGACGAACCCCGGAACGGGGGTTACCCGCAGGCGCTCGCCGTCGACAGCGAAGTCACAGCTCGCGACCGTACGCACGATCTCGCCGAACGCCGCTTCGGCGGAGCGGCCCGGCCGCGTCGGCAGGACGACGACCACCTCGCCGGGGCGGCCCTGGCCGATGGCGGAGCCACGCCACCGATGCAGACCACCTGCCAAGGCAGCGACCTGATTGAGCAGGGACAGGCAGGCGCCCGGAGCGAGGCGCTCGCGCAGCCGGCCGAACTCGGCAATGTACAGAAGGCCGACGACACAACTCCGGCCCGTCGATCGAGTGCGGCTCCGGGCCTGCTGGACGGTCGCGACGGCGCGATCGTGGTGCTCGTGATGGTAATGCCGTCGTCCTGGCACCCGCATGACCCGCCGCCATCCGGATCCATTCGGGACGACGAGGTCACTCGTTCGCGGATCCAGATCCGCCACCGCGTACTCCGGCGGCGGAACTGCCATGTTCAGTGTGTTGATCCCCCCCCGGCGTCGGCCTTTCAGTGACCGTTTCAGCGAAATTCGCAGCCATGAACTGAACTCTCGCTAGGGGGACGTAATGAAGTAACAAATACGTGATCGAGAGCATCATTGCAGGTCACAGGCCTGCGGGGGGTTCGAAACGCGCAAGTTATTTAATTTCGACTCCTAGATGCGCCGGATAATTCTAAATCTTTTTGGTGTAGGGAGTCGTGGGAACCGGGGCTGTACTCCTCTCGCCTGGCCGAAAAGTAAATACCTGGGCGCCTGATTCTCTGCTGGTTCGGCTTTATCGCTGGTTCGGCTTTATCGTGGCCGACACTTTACCAGCTGGGGTTCGGGTGTCTGTGGGTGGGCTGTGCGCCAGGAGGGAGATGATACGTTGCGTTGGCGGTATGTGAGTTAGATTTAACGTTCTGTTCATCCTTTCCGGTAACCATCCTTACTCGCGCGCGGATCGCGGACGATTCGGCGTCCGCGGTCTCCGCGGGAACGGCTACGGGAACGGCTACAGGACACGGCCGGCATGACCGGACGCGACTGGGCGCGACCGGGCACGGAAAAGGCTCCCCGGTTTTTCGGGGAGCCCTAT
>NZ_CDWRCL010000217.1:0-5844 GCF_977927575.1 Frankia sp. CcCS3 | reverse complement strand
TATGTACGCATGGTGTCGATGAAGTTACGCCGCGCAATGAATGGTCTGAGGTTCGCGCTTTTCCCGCAGGTAGCAGCCATGATGGCGCCGCGCCTGGTGATGCTGTTGATCATGGGAGCGGCCAGTCCGCCGAGCGGACAGGGGGTGCGATCTGTCAAGCTCGTAGCGAACGAAGCACGTCGAGGATCGGCGGTGACGCGGGGCCGATCCTGCCGATCGGCAGGATCGGCCCCGCGTCGACTCACGCGCAGGCGCGCCCCGGTCGGATGGAAGGAGATGCTCGCCATGGCCTCGCGCTTAGCGCGATCTGACGAGAAGGACGAGAAGGTCGATCGGCGGGTCCGGGTGCAGGGGGAGCCGGTCGACTCCTACCCGCAGCTGCCACCGGAGGTCGGCCGCGGTTCCATCCGCAGGATCACCGTTGTCGGTGAGCCTGTTCTGCACCGGCCCTGTAAGAAAATCACCGAGTTCGGGACCGCGGAGCTCGCTGCGCTGATCGACGACATGTTCACCACCATGTACGGCGCCGAAGGTGTCGGACTCGCGGCGAACCAGATCGACGTTGACGCCGCGGTCTTCGTCTACGACTGCACCGACGAGGATGGTGTGCGGCACGTGGGCCATCTGGTCAACCCCGTCCTGGAGGAGGCGCCGCCGACGGAGCGCCGGCTCGTCAAGGGAGATGAGGGGTGCCTGTCTGTTCCGGGGGCCTACATGGAGGTCGCCCGGCTCGGGCATGCCGCTGTCCGCGGTCAGGACCAGCACGGTGCCCCGCTCCGCCTGGAGGGAACCGGCTATTTCGCCCGTTGCCTGCAGCATGAGACCGATCACCTGTACGGCAGCCTCTACATAGACCGGCTGTCGAGCCGCGGACGCAAGAAGGCCCTCCGCGAGATGGAGGAGCGGACCGAGGAGATCTTCGCCCGCCGGGTCGAGGTGGCCGCCCAGCTCGGCAGGTAGCGTGCCACTGGCGCGCGCTACCTGTCCTACGAGAAAGGCTACCTGTCCTGCGAGAAAGAGGGAGTCGGCGGTGGATGTGGTGTTGCGGCGGGCGGCCGAGGCGGCGACGGGCTTCATGCCCGCGGAGGATGGCCTGGCGCTCTACGCGGCGGCGACGCGGGTATCGGCCGGCGGCCTGATCTGCGAGGTCGGCACCTACTGCGGTAAGTCGACCCTGTACCTGGCCGCGGCCGCCCGGACGGTGGGGGCGACGATGGTCACCGTGGATCATCATCGCGGGTCGGAGGAGAACCAACCCGGGTGGGAGTACCACGATGCCGATCTCGTCGACCCGCGTAGCGGCCGGCTGGACACGCTGCCCTTCCTGCGGCGGACGCTGGAGGACGCGGGCGTCGAGGACGTCGTGACGGCGGTCGTCGGCCGCTCCGAACGGGTGGGGCGATGGTGGTCGACCCCGGCCGACCTGCTCTTCCTCGACGGTGGGCACACCGAGGAGCAGGCCCAGGCGGACTACGAGGCCTGGGGCCGCCATGTGCGGCCCGGCGGTCTCCTGGCCATCCACGACGTCTTTCCGAACCCGGCGGACGGGGGCCAGGCACCCTACCACGTTCTGGTGCGAGCGCTGGCGGAGGGCTTCCGCGAGCTGTCGTGCGCGGGTTCGCTGCGCGTCCTACGCCGCGTCGACTGAGCGGCATCCGCAGGCCGGCCGCTGCCGAGGAAGCCGGCGCTCGGCGGGTGTCCCCACCTCCGTCCCCACCTCCGCCCGCGGCTCCGTCCGCGGCTCCGGAAGCCGCCTGCCGCCCTGCCGAGGCTCGTCGGACTCCTTGTCGAGGACACAGATCCCCTCGGGGAGGTCGTCGCCGCGGAAGAGGGTCTCGGTGACCCCGCCGGCCAACGTGTCGACCGCGAGGATCACCGCCGCCGCGGTCCAGGTTGACTGTTCGGCCGGCCAGAACGTCGCGGTCTCGAACTGCCAGCCCGTCCAGTAGCTCCCGTCGGCGTGCCGCAGGTGCTGCATGTCCATGACCAGCTTGGTCGCCGCGGCGGTCTCGCCCACGAGATGCAGGGCGATGGCGAGTTCGCAGGTCTCGGCCCCCGTGACCCAGGGCTCGTCAGCCACGCAGCGGATACCCAGACCGTCGACGACGAAGTCGTCCCACCGGCTGGTGAGCCGGGACCGACCCGCGGACCGGCGCAGCGCTCCGCCGATCACCGGGTAGTACCAGTCCATCGACCACCGGTCGCGGGGGGCGAAGTACTCCGGGTGAGCGACGAGGGTGTGCCGCAGCGCGCCGGTCGCCCGTTCCCAGGCCGGTGGCACCTCCCCGACCAGGGCGGCGAGCGCCATCCCGCAGCGCAGGCTGTGCAACGTGCTGGAGCATCCCGTCAGCAGGGCCTCGGGGTAGTCGACACCGTCCGACGACCGGGCCCACCAGATCTGTCCGGTCGGGCTCTGCATATCGACGACGAAGTCCAGGGCCGCCTCGACGACCGGCCAGATCCTCGTGAGGAAGGCGCGGTCACCGGTGGCCAACCAGCGGTGCCAGGCTGCGGTGGCGACATAGGCGCACTGGTTGCTGTCGGCGAAGTCCTCCTTGACCGCGCCGCCGACGTAGCTCGTCGCCCAGGATCCATCCGGCCGCTGGTTGCGACACAGCCAGGCCCACGCGGCGTCGGCGGCGTCGACCAGGCCGCCGAGGTCGAGGGCCATGGTGCATTCGAGATGATCCCACGGGTCGGTATGGCCACCGGGATACCAGGGGATGGCGCCGTCCGGCTCCTGGACGACGGCGATCGCGGTCGCGGTCGCGGTGAGCGCCTCGGGGGTCAGGACCGGAGCAGACTCAACCGGCCGCACGCGTTACCTCCGGCTTCCTCAGATACAGCACGATGCTCTTGCCGATGATCGGATTGAGGGCCCGCTCGGCGAGGCGGGTGATGCGGGGACGGCGCATCATGTCCCACACCAGCAGCCGGTGGTAAAGCCGCGTCGCCGGATGGCCGTCGTCGTGGACACCGACGAGACACCGCAGCCACCAGTACGGGGCGTGCAGGGCGTGCGCGAAATGGGTGCCGGCCGGTTCCAGTCCCACCGCGGTCAACCGATCACGAAGCTCGTCCCGGCGGTAGATGCGGACATGGCCCCCCTCGACGCTGTGATAAGCCGTCGACAGGCTCCAGCACACCTGCTCGGGGAACCGGTTCGGGACGGTGACCGCCACCCACCCCCCGGGCCGCAGCACCCGGGCGATCTCCGCCATCGCCGCCGTGTCGGCGGGCAGGTGTTCGAGCACCTCGGCGGCGATGATCCGGTCGAAGGTGCCGTCGGCGAACGGCAGCGCCAGCGCGTCACCGCGTACTCCGGCGGCCTTCGCCTTGGGTGGAGCCTGTCCCTCCAGGGCCATCGCGGCGAGCATCGCGTTGACGCCGGCGACCTCGTCGGCGGAGTAGTCCAGCGCGATGACCTCGGCGCCCCGTCGGAACGCCTCGAACGTGTGCCGCCCGGCGCCGCATCCCAGGTCGAGCAGCCGGCAGCCCGCGGAGACGGGAAACCGGTCGAAGTCGACGGTCAGCATGCGTCGGCCGTCAGCCGGTCAGCGTCGACGACGCCGGTGCGGACGCCCCGGCGCCGGGTGCGGACAGCGGTGCTGGCGTTGCGGTGGCTGGTGTTGCGGCGCCGGGTGTGGACAGCGGTGCCGGCATCCCGGAGGGCGGGACGGGCGGCGCCCAGCGGGCCGCCGATCCCAGTTCCGGGACGGGAGGTCCCGGGAAGGGGGAGGTGGGCGTCCCGCCGACTGCCGCGATCCGCTCGGCGTACCAGTCCGCGGTGGCCGCGGCGGCCGCCCGCCAGGAGAACCGCGCCTCCACCCGGCGGCGCCCGGCGGCACCCATTCGGGCCCGTCGTTCGGGGTCGTCGAGCAGGGAACCGATGGCGTCCGCCAGGGCCCCCGCATCCCCCGGCGGGACCAGCAATGCGGCCTCCCCGTCCGGACCGGCGACCTCGGGCAGCGCCCCGGCGGTGGTGGCGACCAGCGGGATCCCGCAGGCCATCTCCTCGACGGCGGGCAGGCTGAACCCCTCGTACAGCGAGGGAACGACCGCGACCTCGGCGGAGCGCAACAGGTCCACCAGCTCCAGTTCCGGCATGTTGGAACGGAACATCACGGCGTCGGCCAGGCCCAGCTCGGCAACCTGGCGCTGGGCCGTTCCCCCTTCGCGGGCCTTGCCGACGCAGACCAGGTGCGCCGAGCGATCCACCCGCAGCTTCGCGAGCGCCTCGAGCAGGACGAGCAGGCCCTTGAGCGGAACATCGGCGCTGGTCACAACGACGACACGGCCCGGAACCGCCGGATTGCCCGAGGGCGCCGGCGTGAAGACGTCGGCGTCGACTCCCAACGGAACCGTGTGCATGACCGCTGAGGGGAGGTTCATGTCTGCGATGATCTCTCGCCGGGAGCTCTCCGACGGGATGACGATGCCGTCCAGCCCCCGCGCGACCCGGGCCTGCATCGGGAGGAACGAGTACCACCGGCGCAGGCCCAGCCGGGACGTGAAGGTGGTTGCCGCGGCGAGGTGCAGGCGGCGATCGACCGTGATCGGATGATGCACGGTGCCCACGACCGGGATCCGGTACGGGCGCAGGGCCGCCCGCAGCGCCAGCAGGCCGTATCCCAGCCCCTGGTTGTCATGGACGATGTCGAACGGCGGTCGGCCCCCGGATGCCCTGGGACGCAGGGCCTGGCAGGCACGCAGGCTGAAGGCGAGCGGCTCGGAGAACTGGCCGGTCCGCATCATGGCGAACTCGACGACGTCCGGCAGGCCGTGGAACTCGGCCAGTCCGGGCCACCGGAACGGGTCGGAGTCCCGGTAGAGATCGAGGCTGGGCAGCTCGGTGAGGCCGACCCCCTCCTCGAGCACCGGGTACGGCGGCCCGCTCACCACCTGGACGCGGTGCCCCAGGGCGACCAGTTCGCGGGACAGATGTCGGACGTACACACCCTGGCCACCGCAGGTGGGCAGACTCCGGTACGATAACAACGCAATCCGCAACTGTGCGCCCTCCGTCCGTCTCGGGCCATGTCCTGGTTCCTCGACGTCGAGGGTGGCGCCGCTTCCTGGCACATTAGGATATTGAGTGCCGATCTTCATTGAAATGGGCCGACGCTGCGTCCCAGAGGTGTGCTTTGCGTCACATTAGGACTCTTCGTCGCGAGTCCAAGATCTGCGGCAACGAGGGAGACTTGCCTATCCAGAGGGTTTTGTGTCCGCTTTATCCCTCTGGATAGGCAAGGTGAGCAGGGGAGCCGGGTCAGTCGCTCTCGACGAGGACCACCTCGGAGGGGATGTTGCCCCGGGTGGCCACGGAGTACGGGCACAGGGCGTGCGCGGCCTCCAGAATCTCCTGGGCGGCCGCCCGCTCGATGCCGGGGATCTGCGCCTCGATCCGCGTGCTCAGCCCCAGGCTGCCGTTGTCGTCCCTGATCAGCCCGACGGTCACGGACACCGCCGAGTCCTTGACATCGATCTTCTTCTCGCGCGCGATGGCCTTGAGCGCGCCGTGGAAGCACGCCGCGTAACCGGTGGCGAACAGCTGTTCCGGGTTCGTGCCCGGCCCGTCGTCACCACCGAGGCCCTTCGGGACGGAGAGTTGGAGGTCGATCCGGTTGTCGCTGGACACCACCCGTCCGTCGCGTCCACCCCAGGCGGTCGAGGTGGCGGAGTAGATCGTGTTCGCCATGGTTGCCTCCGTGCATCCGGTGTTGCCGAAACTCCGGAGAGCCTGTGACATTTATGCAACCAAACTGGTGCCCTAAAAACTTCGCGGCCCACACCTTCGATTGTAAACATTCACCTGCTTTAGCGATCTTGCTGTGGGTGACGGTT
>NZ_CDWRCL010000216.1:0-7045 GCF_977927575.1 Frankia sp. CcCS3 | reverse complement strand
TTTACGTTCGGCCCGACCTGGCTGTCCCGGTCCGACGTCAAGGTGCGGATCGACGACGAGATCCGGGAGGCCGCGCTCGCCACCTCGACCACCCCGCGCCCGCCGGCCCCCGGTCGACCCGGCTTCCCTGGCGCGCCACCGGGCGGACCGGGCCCACGGATCGGGTACCCGGGCGCACCGAACGGCCCGAACGGGCCGGGGAGTCCCGCCACGCCGGGGAGTCCCGCCATGCCGAGTGGTCCCGGAGCACCCGGTGGTCCGGTCAGCCGTCCGATGGGGGGATACCCACCACCGGTTGGGCCGGGCTGGGGTGGATTCCCGCCGGGCAACACTCCACCGCCGCGGTCGACCCCACCGCCGCGGCCGCTCGGCCCCGGGTACGGCGGCCCCGGCGGCCCCGGGTACGGCGGACCGGGCGGCCCCGGCGACCAGACGTACCGGCCCGGTCCGGGGGGACCGGTGCACGGGATGGCGGGGGTACCACCGACCGCCACCCGCCAGGCCGGGCACCAGTCGAATCCGAACGCCCGTAACCGGACGCCGCTCATCATCGGAGCGGTCGCGTTCGTCGTCATCGTCGGCATCGTGGCAGCGGTGACGAACTCGGGCGGCGGCAGCCGCGGCGGTGACCGCGGCGGCGGCACGGCACGCCTCGCAACCGCCTACCGGGGAACGGCGCTGTCGGTGCAGGGCCTGAGCCCCTACAGCGTCGATGTCGATCCCGACGGCTCGCTGCTCGTCTCCAGCCTCGCGACGGACCGCATCCAGAAGATCACCCCTGCCGGGGCGGTCAGCGACCTCGCGGGCACCGGAGCCGGCGGGATCAGCGGCGACGGCGGCCCGGCCAGCGCGGCGCAGCTTGACGGGCCCGGATCGACCACCCGTGACAAGGCCGGCAACATCTACATCGGGGACGCGAAGAACAACCGGATCCGCAAGATCAGCCCAGCCGGGGTAATCACTACGATCGCCGGCACCGGTGACGCCGGTTACGGCGGCGACGGCGGCCCAGCCACCGCGGCGAAGATCAACGGCCCGAACGATCTCCAGATGACCGACGACGGCACCCTCTACTTCGCCGACCTCGCCAGCGACACCATTCAGAAGGTGACCCCGGGCGGGATCATCACCACCGTCGCCGGGACCGGCGAGGAGGGCTTCTCGGGTGACGGCGGCCCGGCCACCCGGGCCAAGCTGAACGTGCCGTCGCTCACCGTCGGCCCGGACGGCCGGACGCTCTACCTCGCCGACTACCGCAACCACCGGATCCGCCGGGTCGACCCGAACGGCGTGATTACCACGATCGCCGGCACCGGCGGCGAAGACTCCGGCGGCGAAGGCTCCGGCGGCGAAGGCTCCGGCGGCGAAGGCTCCGGCGGCGACGGCGGCCCAGCGGCCGCCGCCCAGTTCAAGAACCCGAGCTCGGTCGCGGTCGACGGCAGCGGCGCGCTCTACATCGCGGACAACGGCAACGACCGGGTGCGCCGCATCGATCCGAACGGCACCATCACGACCGTCGCCCAACCGGGCTAGGGTATCGCCGGTGACCTAGGGTATCGCCGGTGACACGGATGGTCGGACGACTCGTGACGACCATCGTCCACTCCCCGGACTCGTAGCAGCCGTGAGGACTGACCGTGGATGACGAGCCTGACCGACGATCGGTGTTACGGACCGCCGGAGCCGGCGGGCTCGGACTCGCCGCGCTCGGGCTCGGTGGCGGCCTGATGAGCGCCTGCCAGCAGGAGGACGCCCCCCACCCGACACCGACGGAGATCGACTGGCGCACGCTCGACGAACGGCTGATCGGTCCGCTGCTGCGACCGACCGATCCGGACTACGCCGTCGCCAGCATGCTGTTCAACCCGGCTTTCGACGCGGTACGCCCGCAGGCGGTGGTCCGTGCCATGTCTGCGGGGGACGTCACGGCCTGCATCGACTTCGCCCGCTCCACCGGGATACACCTCGTCGCGCGGGCCGGTGGCCACAGCTACGGGGGCTACTCGACGACGACCGGGCTGGTCGTGGACGTGACTGCGATGGCGTCGGTCCGGCCGGGGCCCGACGGCACCGCGCTGATCGGGGCCGGAGCGCTGCTGATCGACGTCTACTCCGCACTCGCCGAGAACGGGCTGGCGCTGCCGGCCGGATCATGCCCGACCGTCGGCATCGCCGGGCTCGCCCTCGGCGGCGGCATCGGAGTGTTGAGCCGGCGCTACGGTCTGACCTGCGATCGGATGGTCTCCGCCGAGGTCGTGCTGGCCTCCGGGGAGACCGTGCGCACCGACGCCGACACCGAGCCGGACCTCTTCTGGTCGCTACGCGGCGCGGGCGGGGGCAACGTCGGCATCGTGACGTCGTTCACCTTCGCCACCCATCGGGCGACACCGTTGGTGCTGTTCACCTACCGCTGGCCCTGGGACGTGGCCGCGGACGTGCTCACCGCGTGGCAGGGCTGGATCGCCGACAGCGGCGGCGCGCCAGAGGACCTGTGGTCGACCTGCGTCATGACCTCGATGCCGACGACCGGGGTCACCGGCAGTCCGGCCCTGCGGGTGAGCGGCGTGCTCGCGGGCGGCGCCGACGACACGCGGATCACGTGGCTGCGGGATCGACTCGCCAACCTCGTCGCCGCCGTCGGCCGGAGGCCCTCGAGCACCTTCGTCGCCCAGCGTGGCCATCTCGAAACGATGCTGCTCGAGGCGGGCTGCGCGGGCAAAAGCGTTGACACGTGCCACCTGCGCGACCGGACGCCCGGAGGCACCCTGCCACGGGTGGCCCAACGGGCCGCCTCGGCGTTCCTCGCCGAACCGATGCCAGCCGGCGGGGTCGAGACGATGCTCGCCGCGCTCGAGCGACGCCAACGCACGCCCGGGGCCGGTCCGGGTAGCATGATCTTGGATTCCTGGGGCGGCGCGATCAACCGGGTCGGCCCGGGTGACACGGCGTTCATGCACCGCGACACGCTCGCCAGCGCCCAGTTCGTCGCCGGGTACTCCGTCGACGCCTCCCCGGCGGACAAAGAGGCTAACCAGAGCTGGTTGCGATCCACGGTGGCGGCGACGGCGCCGTTCATGTCGTCGTCGGCGTACCAGAACTACATCGACCCGGACCTCACCACCTGGGCCGATGCGTACTACGGGGCGAACCTTCCACGGTTACGCCAGGTCAAGCGCGCCTACGACCCGGACAACCTGTTCCGCTTCGCGCAGAGCATCGCGCCGTCCTGAGCGGTCCCGGCGGTCCCGAGCGGGGGCTTCCCCGGCCAGGCCGGCCATTGCCCCGGGCAGCCACCCCGCGCCGGGAATCGAGGTCGACCGACCCGGGGTGGCATGCACTATTAGATCCGTTCACGTATCCGTTGCCTACTGCCCACCTATGGTCAGATCCCTGTCCATCCGCTGTCCCCCGGCCCCGCCACCGCGCAGTTCACTCACCGCTCCGGCGATTCATCTTGCGGCAACTACTCAAGGTGAGTACACACATGCTGTCGGTAACACACCGGCGTTGGTGTCCGTCTGGCCGTGTCGACTGGGTTTTCTGTGAGGTCCTCGATGAAAAGAATCTTCTGGCCGTATGGTGTCGGGCTGTTCGCCCTGTTCTTCGCGGTGACGGCACCGGGTAACGCCGCCGATGTAGTGCACAGCGCCGTCGGTGCGCTCGGTGGTGTGGCCGACGGACTGTCCACCTTCGTGTCCCAGGCGGCTACCTGACCGGAGCGACAGCACACCCGGAGTGTCCGGAACAGGAAATCCGGATCAGGAAAGCTGCCTAGCCAGCGGCCTGGTCACGGCCACGGTCCCACTCCAGTCCGAGATGTCGGATTCGACGACCCCCCACCGCGCTCCCTTGGCTGTGATGACCCGGCCGTCGCCGATGTACATCCCGACATGGCCCGGTGCCTCGGCGGTGCCGTCGGGGCCCGGGGTGAACAGCAGGTCCCCCGGCTGCGGATCGACGCCCGCGACCTGCGGGCCGAACCGCAGCTGGTCGGTCGTCACGCGGGGGAGCTCGATGCCGATGCGGCGATACGCCTCCCGGACCAGCGACGAGCAGTCCCAGGCCTCGGGACCGGTCGCACCCCAGACGTAGGGCTTGCCGATCTGCGACTGCATGAAGGCGACCATCGGGGCGACCGAACCAGCGGGGATGCCGACGCCGAGCTCCAAGGCGTCGCCGTACACCTGCGCCTGCGCGAGGATCGCGCGGACGTAGTTACGCGTCTCGGTGTACGGCGGAATGCCGGCGAAGGCAAGCACCGCACCCGCTCCCGCGTTGTACGCGGCCAGCATCTTCTCCTGGGCCGCGCCGGACACGGAGGCGACCGAGGCCGCCACCGCGCAGTCGTACCGGGCCGCCGCGGGGATCGCATCGGCCGGGTTCCACACGTCGCCCTGCCCGTGGGACGCCCACGTCCCGGGCATGAACTGGGCGATCCCCATCGCGCCCACGGGTGACCGGGCCCGCGGGTTGAAACCCGACTCCTGGTGTAACTGGGCGGCCAGCAGGGCGGGAGTCACCTCGGCGCACCCGGCCGCGTTCGCCGCATCAATGATCGTCTGCAGGTACTCGGCCGGGATGCCGTCGGAGTTCCTGATGGTCCGGTTACCCCCGCCCTGATCCTGGATGAAGGGACCGGCGATGATCAGAATGAGGACGAAGACCAGCATGACAACGCCGCCGATGACGAGAGCCGCGCCCGCCCCCGTCCAGACCAGCCAGCGGGAACGCTTACGAGTGAAGCCGCGGGCCATCACGCCTCACCGGCCCGGTGCGTCGCCGGCGACGCTCGACAGATCCGCGCCGGCGACCCGCCACGTCCCGTCGGTCTGGCGCAGGAGAGTGAGCGCCGGGGTGGACAGCGCCACCACCGGGGCGGCGCCGCCCGCCGCCGTCTCGCGGCGCACGTTCAGCTGAAGCACCACCCGACCGGTGGCCGTCGTGTCGATCCCGCCCAGGGGCGTGGTCGCCAGCACGGTCACCCGCGAGTGGGTGCCCGCGGCGCGCACCTCCTGCCACGCCTGGCCGTCCTCGCCGGCAGCGGTTCCGGGCCCCCCGGCGCCCGAACCACCGAGGCCCGCACCCCCGGCGCCCAGGCTGGCCGCGAAGTCCTCGGTGAGGCAGTCGCGGGCCCGCTCGACACCGGCTGCCGGGCCGGGGTCCGTCCGGGCGTCGAAGGACTGCCAGCGCGTGAAGCAGTCGGCGGCTACCGCCGCCGGGTCCTTCCGGTCCACCTCGCCGGTGGGTAGCGCAGACGCGGTGGCCAGCGGCGGACCCGGCGCCTGACTCGCCCCGGGCGGTGGCCCCGTGGTGGCGGACGGGGCGGGAGACGGAGCGGGGGACGGATCGGCAGCACTGCCCGGCGCGCCGCATCCGGCCACGGTGCCCACGGTGAGCAGCAGTCCGACGGCCAGCCAGAACCGGGGCCTCACCGCGGCCGGCCGGAGCGAGGCGGCACCGAGGTGAGATCGCTCATTCCCGACCGTCCAGCCAGTCCCGCACCCGCCCCCGACGCACCCGCCACTGGTGACCGACCTTGCGGGCCGGGATGGCCCGTTCCGAAAGCAGCTTGAGGACGGTGCTCTCCGACAACCGCAACCAGGTGACCAGTTCATCGACGGTGAGCACTTCGTCGTCGTCGGAGGGTCGGGAGGGCGCACCACCGGCGGGCGTCGGCGCGAGCGGAGGGGGCGCGAACGGAGGCGCCGCGGCGGCGGGCGCCGGTGTGCTGCGGGAGGCGACGGTCGGTGGCATGCCGGTCGGGCGGGCCGAGGCCGTGCGGACCCGGCCGGATGCCGCCGGAGCGGACCGGGCCGGGGCCGAGCCGACCGGGGATTTCGCGGGCGTCGCGTTCTGCGGTGCGCCGGATCGCTGGGATGGCCGAGGCGTCGCCGTCGAGAAGCCGTCCTGCGCCACCGACGCTCCTTTCCCATCTGCCGCACGCACGGTGCCCGTGTAGTCCAGGCCGCCCCCAGCCCGCCGCGTCGCGGATCACAGCCGAACCGTCCGCCGGTTCGTCCCCTCGATCCGGACGGCACATCTCCGGTTCCGGAAGGTACACCGACCCACCCAGGATGGGTAGCTTCGACCAGAGCTTGTCATACTCGAATGACTCGTGTTACATCGATCCGACCGCAGCCGAGCGCAGATAACAGTAAGTAACCTTAACTGGCACTAGCTAACCTTAGAAGGCCGGGAGGTCGACGGCGCGTGAGCGATGTGCCACAGGCACCGTACGGTGAGGAAGGCGACGCGCGGCCCGTTTCGCTCATTGGTGCCCGCATACCCTCGCCGGTCTCCCATCCCGACGGTCCGCCCATCCGAAACGATCAGTACATACGAGACGATCAGTACGTACGGGACGAAGCGGCAGGCACCGAAGACGTAAAGTCACCTCCCCATGCACGATCCGGGCGCCGACGACATCGACGGCGGGGCGGAACGGGCTCGCCGCAGCCACTCGACGAAGCGTGGCAGAGCGAGGCATTCCACCTCGATGATGCGACATCGGCGGCCCGTTCGGGTGCGGACCGTACAAACACGTCCGACGACATACCGCCATCGGTGCCGGGTACCAGGACCGAGGCACCCGGCACCGGGCCGGGCCGGGTGACCTCGGGCGCGGACACCAGCTCCCGGCGCACCCGCGGCGCCGCTGCCCGGCGCGCCGGCCGCCCGTCGGTGATTCCGCCCCGTAACCAGGCTGATCCCTCCCGCCGTCCAACCCGGCCGGCAGATCCCCGCGGTTCGACCCCGGTTCCCCCAGGCGCGGTGGAATCCTCGCAGGAGGTGAACACCGCGCCGGGTGGCAGCGCGTCAAGTGGCAGCGCGTCGGGTGGCAGCGTGCCGGGTGGCAGCGTGCCGGGTGGCAGCGCGTCAGGCCGAGGCGTCAGCCCGGTTGCGCGTCCTGGTTCCCGTGGCGGCCCAACTGCGGTACCACCACACCCAACCGGGCCACTGCCGGCCCCGAACGGGCCGCGCGTCCGGCCGCCGCGCGCCTCCGCGCCCCGTCGTCCGCAGCCTCCGCGGCCGCCGCGGACGACAC
>NZ_CDWRCL010000215.1:0-7086 GCF_977927575.1 Frankia sp. CcCS3 | reverse complement strand
GGTCACAGCAGGCCACGCCGAGCCAACATTACGCACAGTTACCAAACTGGCTGGGGTCTCACGCCCACCCCGGTTAACTTCGAAGACCCGCGATACCGAGGGCGCGGGCGGCGACCTGAATCCGGCCGATCTCCAGGCCCTTCATAATCTGCGCGAATCCGCGGCCTTCCTCGCCGCCGAGCAGCGCATCGACGGGGGCATGGTAGTCATCGAAGGACAGTTCACAGCTTTCGACGCCCTTGTAGCCGAGTTTTGGCAGGTCTTTGGACACGGTGAACCCGTCGCCGGGTTCGACCAGCAGGATGCTGATGCCCTTGTGCCTGGGCTCGGCTTTCGGATCGGTCCTGCACAGCAGCGCGATCAGCTGGGAGCGGCGGGCGTTGGTGATCCACGTCTTCGACCCGTTGACCACGTAGTGCTCACCGGCGCGGCGGGCGCTGGTAGTGAGGGCCTGCAGGTCGGAACCGCCGCCGGGTTCGGTCAACGCCATCGTGGCGCGGATCTCACCGCTGGCCAGTGCGGGCAGATAACGCAGCTTCTGCTGCTCGGTGCCGAAGGTGAGGATGAGCGTGGAGACGACGGTGTGGCCACCCATCGCGCCGGCCAGGCTCATCCAGCCGCGGGCGAGCTGCTCGGTGACCTGGACGTAGCAGGGGGTGGAGACGGCAACCTCGCCGTAGGGTTCCGGAATGGCCAGGCCGAAGATGCCGAGCTTTTTCATCTGCTCGATGAGCTTCTCGGGATAGTCGTTGGCGTGTTCCAGGTCCCGGGCGACCGGGCGGACCTCCCGGTCGACGAAGTCGCGCACGGTGTCGACGATGGCTTGTTCTTCCGCGGTCAGGGTACTCACGCTGGGTCCTCTTTGAATGGGGGGCCGGAGGTCGGCGGAGGTCAGATGACGCCGTCGGCACGGAGCGCGGCGATGGCGGTATCGGTGCGGCCCAGGCTGCGCAGGATGGCGTCGGTGTGTTCGCCGAGGGCGGGAACGGGGTTCATCGCCGGGTCCAGGTCGGTGAGGGTGGCCGGGGGCAGGAGGGCGCCGATGTCGCCGCCGGGGGTGGCGACGGTGCGCCACCGGTCGCGGCCAGTCAAGACGGGGTGGTCGAGGAAGTGGGCGACGGAGTTCAGCCGGGCGTTGGCGATACCGGCTTTGGCCAGCAACGCCAGCACTGTGCCGGTGTCGAGCGTGGCGAATCGGTCCGCGATCACGCCGTTGAGGGCGTCGCGGTGGGCGACGCGCGCGGAGTTGGTCGCGAAGCGGTGGTCCTCGGCCAGGGCCGGGTCGTCGAGCACGATCCGGCAGAAGGCGTGCCATTCGCGTTCGTTCTGGATGGCCAGCAGCACCGTCTGGTCCTCGGCGGTGGTGAACGGGCCGTAGGGGGCGATGGTGGCGTGCTGAGCGCCGACCCGTGCCGGTTGCCGCCCGCCGTACCGGGTGTAGTAGGCCGGTGAACCCATCCACTCGGCGAGGGCCTCGAACAACGATACCTCGACCGCGGAGACCGCCCCCGTGGTGGCGCGCCGGTAGAGGGCAGTGAGGACGCCGGTGTAGGCGTACATGCCGGCGGCGATGTCGGCGACCGAGATCCCGGCCTTCGCCATCTGGTCCGGGCTACCGGTCAGCGACACGAGGCCGGTCTCGCACTGCACGAGCAGGTCGTAGGCTTTCCGGTCGGCCCAGGGCCCGTCGGTGCCGTAGCCGGAGATCGTGCAGGGGATCACCCGAGGGTGCCGGTCGGCCAGGGACGAGGCGTCGAGGCCGAGGCGAGCGGCGGCGCCGGGGCCGAGGTTCTGCACCAGCACGTCGGCCTCGGCCAGCAGCTCCTCCAGAACCGCGCGCCCCTCGGTGGTCTTCACGTCCAGGGTGAGGGATTCCTTGGAGCGGTTGAGCCACACGAAGTAGCTCGACTGGCCGTGCACCGACACGTCGTAGCGGCGGGCGAAGTCGCCGCCGTCGGGCCGTTCGATCTTGATGACCCGCGCGCCGAAATCAGCCAGCTGGCGGGTGGCGAACGGGGCCGCGACGGCCTGCTCCAGGCTGACCACGGTCACCCCGGCCAACGGCAGCGGGACGTGCGGCGAGGGGGATCGCTGCGAGGAGGATCGCGGCGCGGCGCCCGGCGTCGCGCCCGACTCGGGGCGGTGCTGCTGGTGCTCGGTTATGTGGTGCTCGGTCACGTCAGGCCGCTCCTTTGGCCAGGCAGGTGGTCTGCCAGCAGCGTCGCGGCACGCGCCCAGTCCAGTCCGGTCAGCAGCGCGGGAACGTCGGGGCCACAGTCGGCGATCTTGGCGCGCAGGTCCTGATCCGAAGGTGGCCGCCCGGGCGACCCGGGTGGCAGCCGCTGGCTCACCGAGTACCGGGCGCCACCGCTGAGGGTGAGCGTGATGTCGATGCGGCCGGAGAGCAGCCCGTCACCGCCGGGGGTCTCGGTGACGGCTACGAGCTGGAGCAGGCGCTGGGCTTCGAGTCGGGTCACGGCGAGGTCGGTGAAGCTCCCGAAGCCGGGATGAGGGTCCAGCAGCGCGGCGGCGATGGCATATTCCAGGCTGAACTTCCCCTGCAGCCCGGTGCGGGGCCGATGGTGGATCAGCGGCTGTACTGCGCCCGCGGGTGTGCTCACCTCGATCGCGGTGATGCCCGAGGCGACGGCGTCGGCAGGCAGGTGCTCGCGCAGCGCGCTGATCGGGCGTTGCAGTGCGTAGCAGCAGGGAAAAATCTTGATCGCCAGCCCGCCGGGCACCGCCGGGCCGGTCACGTCGATGCGGTCCGGGTCGCCGCCGACCAGTCGTAGCCATGCGTCCAGCGCGGTCGGATCCGCGGTAGCGCCGACGGCGGCCAGCCTCGCCGCCCGAACTCCCGCGTCGGCGGCGAAGCCGACCTGCAGGGACTTGCCGGCGGAACCGAATGCCCGCTGCACCCCGCCGGCCGCGGGAACCGAGAGCGCGATCGCCGTGGCGATCTGCTCGGTCGACAGGCCCAGCGCCACCGACGCGGACACGGCGGCGGCCGGCGCCCCGGCCGTACAGGTGGCGTGCCAGCCGCCGGCATAGTGCGACCAGCCCAGCCCAGCGCCGCCCCGAGCCGCGCCATCATCCCGGCTCCCGCCAGGTAGGCGCGGGCGTCCCCGCCGACGGCCAGCGTCGCGGGGACGCACACCACGCTGATGTGGGTGGTGGACTCCAGGTGCAGGTCGTCGAAATCCAGGACGTGCCCGACCGCCGCCCAGCGCGCCGCGTCCGGCAACCCGGCCGACAGCGCCACCAGATCGTCCTGCCGGGCGGCGAGCGTGACAGCCATCGTGTCGAGCAGTGAGCGCTGCGCCAGGTCGAGGTCCGCGGCACTCGGCACATAGTCGTGCGCCCACCGGGCCAACGTCTCGGCGGTCGATTCCATCCACAACTCCCGACTCTCGCCAGCGCGGGGCCACACCTGGATCGCCCGTGTTTCACACCTGGGTCGCCCGCGCCTGGGTCGCCCGTGCCCGCAGCGCACCTGCCCGCCCGAAAGATAATGTATGGCCAATAGTGATCGGTAACAGGCAGTGGGGACAGGCAGGGAGGAGCCGAGCGGTGGGCGGCGGCAGGTCGACGGCGGGGGCTGCCAGCCCGCTCGTCCCGGCGCAGGGTCCGTACTTCGAGTACCTGGCGGTCGGGCACGTGTTCGACGCCGCGCCGTCGGTCACGTTGAGCAGCGGGCACGCGGCGATGCACCAGGCGATCGTGGGCGATCGGCTGCGGCTGCCCCTGGACGACGGCTTGGCTCGCGCTGTGGCCGGGCGGTGGCCGGTTGCTCATCCCGCGTTGGTGTGGGATATCGCGATCGGGCAGTCGACGCTGGCGACGCAGCACGTGCGGGCCAACCTGTTCTACCGGGGTTTCGTGTTCCGCCGGTTCCCGGCGATCGCCGACACGTTGTCCACCACCACGGAGGTCGTCGGGTTGCGGCAGAACCGGCCCAGGCCGGGGCGCCGTCCGACCGGGCTGGCGGTCCTGCGGGTCCGTACGGTGGATCAGCAGCTGCGACCGGTGCTGGATTTCTGGCGCTGCGCGATGCTGCCCCTGGCCGACCCTGACGCGGACACCGGTCACCACGATGACCTCGACGAGGTCGGTGTACACCCCTCTCCGGCGGACTTCGTGGCCGCGGTCGAGCCGTGGCGGCTCGACGTCTTCCGCGAGCAGGTGCGCGGCGGCGAGCATTTCGCCGATATCGCGGTCGGCCGCCGCTGGCGGGTGGTTGGCGCCGACGTGGTGTCCTCGGCGCCTGAACTGGCCCGGCTCACGCTCAACATCGCCACCGTGCATCACGACGAGATCGCCGCGGGCGGGCGGCGTCTGGTGTATGGCGGGCACACCATCGGCCTGGCGCTGGCCCAGGTCTGCCGTGCGCTGCCCAACATCGTCACGGTCGCCGGCTGGGACGGGTGCGATCATACCGGCCCGGTCTACGAGGGTGACTCGCTGAGCAGCACGGTCACCGTGGAGTCCACCCAGGCACTCGCTGCCGGGGGTGGGCTCGCGTGGTTGCGGGTCGAGGTCGAGGCCCAGGCAGGGCCGGCCGGACAGCCGCGGTCGGTCCTGCTGTGGCGGTGCGCGGTGGTTCTGGCTTGACGCCCGCCGAACCGGGGCTGATGGCTACACCGGGGTTGATGGCTACGATGCGCCTGGCCTGAGGCGCCGGTACAGGTACGACGACCCTGCGGGCCGGGGCTTCCGGATGTTGGCCCGGGGGGACCTGTGGGCCTACTTTCCCGGCCGTGGACGAACCAGCAGGCCCGTCGAGGTCGTTAGGAAGGGCGGGAAGGCGCGGGCCTGGCAGAGTGGATGACCACGGGGCCCGGCAGAGGAGAACATCGATGAGGATTGCGGAAGACATCACGCAACTGATCGGCAACACGCCGCTGGTCCGATTGCGTCGCGTCACGGACGGGGTGGGAGCCCAGGTCGTGGCCAAACTGGAGTCCTTCAACCCGGCGCACAGCGTGAAGGACCGCCTCGGGGTGGCCCTGATCGACGCCGTGGAGCGGGCGGGGCTGATCGGGCCGGACACCGTCATCCTCGAACCTACCAGCGGGAACACCGGCATCGCCCTGGCCATGGTGTGCGCCGCCCGCGGGTACCGCTGCGTCCTGACGATGCCCGAGACGATGAGCACCGAGCGGCGGATGCTGCTGCGGGCCCTCGGTGCGGAGCTCGTGCTCACCCCCGGTGCCGAGGGCATGCCCGGCGCCATCGCGAAGGCGGAGGAACTCGCGAAGAACGACGAGCGGTACCTCATCCCGCAGCAGTTCGAGAACCCGGCCAACCCGGCGATCCACCGCGCCACGACCGCCGAGGAGATCTGGCGCGACACCGACGGGCAGATCGATGTGCTCGTCGCCGGGGTCGGCACCGGCGGGACCATCACCGGCGTCGCCCAGGTCATCAAGGAGCGCAGGCCCGAGGCGCGGTTCGTCGCCGTGGAGCCGTCGGCGTCGCCGGTGCTCTCGGGCGGCGTGAAGGGACCGCACCCGATCCAGGGCATCGGTGCCGGGTTCGTCCCGCCGGTCCTGGAGACCGGCCTCGTCGACGAGATCATCCAGGTCGATGGTGAGGACGCCTTCGACCTGGCCCGCCGGCTGGCCCGGGAGGAGGGACTCCTAGTGGGCATCTCCTCGGGCGCGGCGGTGTCGGCGGCGCTGCAGGTGGCCCGCCGCCCGGAGAACGCCGGGAAGCTGGTCGTCGTCGTGTTTCCGGACTTCGGCGAGCGATACCTGAGCACACCGCTGTTCGCCGGGCTCGGGTGACCGACTGTGCTCTCGACGCTGCGCCATGACCTGCGCACGGTGAAGGAGCGGGATCCGGCCGCCCGCTCCACCCTCGAGATCGCCCTGTGCTATCCCGGCTTGCACGCAGTCTGGGGCCACCGGATCAGCCACTGGCTGTGGACCCGTGACCTGCGGCTGCCCGGGCGCGTGGTTGCCACGCTCACCCGCATGCTCACCGGGGTCGAGATCCACCCCGCCGCCACGCTCGGCCCCGGCGTCTTCATCGACCACGCCACCGGCGTGGTCATCGGGGAGACCGCCGAGGTCGGCGCCGACGTCACGATCTACCACGGGGTTACCCTCGGCGGCACCAGCCTGGAACCGGCCAAGCGGCACCCCACCATCGGCGACCGGGTGATCATCGGTGCCGGTGCCAAGGTTCTCGGCAACATCACCGTCGGCTCGGACAGCCGCATCGGGGCCAACGCCGTCGTCGTGCGGCCCGTGCCGCCCGGCTCGGTGGTCGTCGGCGTCCCCGGCCAGGTCATCACCCCCAGCCGCCCCCGGCCGGCCACCGCCCTGCCCGGTCAGGACGACGTGCTCCCCGACCTCGTCGGCGTCAGCCTGAAGTCCCTGCTCACCCGGGTCGACCAGCTGGAGGCGGTGCTCGACGGGAACACCGGGAACACCGACGGCCGCGCCGACGGGCGGGTCGCCGCCCATCCCACGATCCGCCCGCCCCAGGCCGGTGTGTGGTACGGCGAGGACTTCTCCATCTGATCAACGACCTTCAGCGGCGACCTGATCGGTGACACCCTTGGCTCGACCGGTGCCCCTGGGGATCCGGTCGAGCCAGGATTTGCCGGCAAAGCATGCGTCGCCATGACCACTTGATTCCGCCAGGCCACCGAGAGAATCGCTGGCGACCGGGATCGATCGCTCCTATGTTTGATCACATAGCGTAGTGATCTATCATAGATTAGCCATCATGGCGAGGCCCTGGTCTGATGCTGCGTCCCGCGTAGGAGTTGAAGCACATGGTGAGGTCGTTCGGGGGGTCGGCATCGCCGCTTCGGGCGGCACGGCTGGCGATAAACGCCACCCAGGAGCAGATCGTCGCGGCGCTGGATGCCAGATCATCGTCGGGTTCGTCCGGGGTGACCCCGAGCATGCTCAGCGGCTGGGAGCTGGGAAGACGCACGACGAGCCCCCGCTACCGGAAGATGCTGTGCGATCTGTTCAGAGAATCGCCGGATGTGCTGTTCGCCCATCAGGACGCGGCGTCCACCGGCCTGGATGGTGAGATGGCGATTGTCATGGGGCATCCCTCGCTTCTAGG
>NZ_CDWRCL010000214.1:0-7222 GCF_977927575.1 Frankia sp. CcCS3 | reverse complement strand
GGCGGGCGCGGGCCGAGTTCGCGCAGCAGGGTCGCGGCGGCGCGGGCGGTTGCGCCGGTCAGCCGCGAGCCGGCCCCGGCGATGCCCCGGCGCACCGCGAGGGCGGCGAAGACGTCCCCCTCGACGTCGATCTCCCCGGCGACGAAGGCCCGCGCGAAGCCCAGCTCACCCGGGCGGAACAGGACGCGGCGCAGGGCCTCCGGCGAGCGGACCAGGATCCGGGTGGTGGTGTCTGGTCCCAGCACCGAGCCGTCCCACAGCGTGATCCGTACCGGCGGGTCGTCCCCGATCAGGCTCTCGAGCAGGATGCGCGTCGCCCGCGCCACGTTCGGTGACCACCGCGGCTCCCGGCGCGGAATGGTTGCTTCGGCAGGGTCGTGCTCCGCCGGCTCTCGACTGATCGTCACGGCGCATCCTCCGGTTGTTACCTGGGCTCATCGTCCCCCGGAAACCCGCTGCCGCAACGGTGTCGGGTGTTGCATGTCCGTATCCCTGTTACCGGGGATCCCCGGTAACAGGGATACTCCGGTCCGTCCCGCGCCGCTCAGGCCACGGCGGAGGCGCCGAGCAGGGCCTTGAGGTCGCCTATGAGGGCCGGAGTGCGCTGGACCTTGTACGCGTCGTCGAGCCGGAACACGGTGGTGCGGCTCGCGGTCTGCAGCCGCAGGTGCACCTCCGTCGTCCCGGGATGGGTACCGAGAACCTCCCGCAGCCGCTCCACCGTCGGCGGGTTCACCCGGGACGCCAGTATGATGATCACCATCGGTGGGCTCAGGGCGGCGTCGGACAGGTCGGGGACCGTGAGGTCGGAGGCGATCAGCCGCGGGGTGTCCTCCCGCTTGTCGAGGCGGCCCTTGACGATGACCACGGCGTCCTCGGCGAGCTGAGTGGAGCAGGTCTCGTAGGTCTGCGGGAAGAACATGACCTCCAGCCCGTCCTCGAGGTCCTCGATGGTGGTCAGCGCCCACACCTTGCCCTGCTTGGTGACCTTGCGCTGCAGGCTGGAGATGATTCCGCCGATGGTCACGGTGGTACCATCGGGGTGCTCCCCGCCGGTCAGGGACGCGATGCCGCAGTCCGCCTTCGCCGCGAGGATGTGCTCGACGTCGCGCAGCGGGTGGTCGGAGACGTAGAGGCCGAGCATCTCCCGCTCGTGGGACAGCTTGACCGCCTTGTCCCACTCCTGGTCGGAGAACTCCTGCACGCCGAACACGGGCGCCGCGCCCGGCTCGTCCTCGGCGTCGAAGGCGAACAGGTCGAACTGCCCCTCGGCGTTCTTCTTCCTCACCCCACGGATCTCCCCGGCCTCGCTGTACCGGGGGTGCTGGGGGTCGAAGATCCCGGCCAGCGGGATGTCCTTGCCCATCACGGCGGGCGGCATCGCCTTGGTGATGCGGTCACCCATCGCGTACGGGTAGCCGAGCACCCGCGAGGAGTCCTTGATCGCAGCCTTGGCCTTGATCGTGCCGTAGGTGACGATCTGCGCTATGCGGTCCTCGCCCCACCGGGATGCCCTGGCTCTTCGCCCACACGATGAAGTCGGCGACCACCAGGAAGCACGACGGGAAACCCAGCTGCAGGATGATCCCGATCTCGTACTCGACGCGTTCGCGGTGGGCGTCGTCGTAGCCGTCCGGGAACCGGCGGGCCATACCGGCCCAGGTCGCCTTGCGAAACCAGCTCTCCTCGGTCTCGCCAGCCGGCACCGGGAAGCGCGGCATCAGGTTGTGCTTGGCGAACATGCCGGTGGGGTCGACCCGCTCGGCGATCAGCAGGGTGGTCTCACAGCCCTCGCGCCAGACGTCGGAAGTGTCGGTCCCGTACATCTCCTCGGCGCTCTTGAGGTAGTAGCCCGACCCCTCGAACTGGAAGGAGGGATTGGCCACCGTCGACGCCGTCTGTACACAGAGCAGCGCGGCGTGGGCGTCCCGCTCGGCCTCGTAGGCGGAGTGCGAGTCGTTGGTGACGACGAACCGCATGCCGAGCGTGCGGACGATGCCCACCAGGCCGTCGCGGACCCGGCGCTCGATGTCGAGGCCGTGGTCCATTGGCGGGAGACCTCTTTGAACATGTCCTTCAGCCGAGCCGCCCCGTCCAGCATCGAGTACTCGGTGTGAACGTGAAGGTGGACGAAAGAGTTGGACACGTCAGATCTTCCCGCGCGCTGGGCACGCCGGTCGAAGCTGCGGACCAGTCACCGACCGTGGAAACGGGCGCCCTCCGGTGCGGGCGCGCCGGGAACTGATCATCACGGGGGACCGGCCGGATGGACAAGGCGTTTATCCGGCAGCCTAGCGGCCCGCGCGCGGTCCGGACACCTCCGCCGTCGTGTCCGCCGGGTACTACGAAGCGATACCGCCGTGGTGCGTACCGCCGCCGCCCGGCGCCGCCGCGGTCGTCCCCCGCGCCTCGGCGACGGCGGCCCCGATCACCGCGATCGCCTGCTCCACCTCGCTGTCCGAGGTCGACCAGTTGCTTACCGAGATGCGCATCGCTGTGCGGCCCCGCCACACCGTGCCGCTCACGAACGCCTCGCCGCTTGCCGTCACCGCGGCCGTGACCGCCGCCGTCAGCCGGTCGCCCGCCGCCCGCCCGGCCGCCGTCCGGTCGCCCTCCGGGTCTGCCATCACCCGGACCAGCACCTGGTTGAGCTCCACGACGCGGCCCGATCCACCCGGGCCGGTTGACCCGGCTGACCCGGCTGGGCCGCCCGGGCCGGCCACCGCGTTCAGGATTGTCACCCCGGGAAGAGCGGCGAGCCGCACGGCGAAGCGGTTGGCATACTCGCAGCACCGGTCCACCAGGTCGCGCAGCCCCGCCCGGCCGAGCGAGCGCAGCGCCGCGTACACGGCGAAGGCCCGCGCCCGGCGGCTGAACTCCGGTGTCCAGTCGACCGGGTCGAGCCGGCCGGCGGAGTCGAGGACGAAGTAGTCCGCCGAGGCCGACATCGACCGCCGGTGCGCCTCGCGGTCCGCGACGAGGGCGATCCCGCAGTCGTACGGGACGTTGAGCCACTTGTGGCCGTCGGTCGCCCACGAGTCGGCCCGCTCGACCCCGGCGACGAGGGCGCGCCGGGACGCCGCCGCCGACACCGCAGCCCACAGCCCGAACGCACCGTCCACGTGCACCCAGGCGCCGTGTTCGCGGGCCAGCGCGCACACCTCCTCGAAGGGGTCGAACCCACCGGTGTTGACCTCCCCCGCCTGGGCGATCACGATCGTCGGCCCGCTCCCGCCGCTCCCGCGGGCAAGAGCCGCCCGCAGCGCCTCGGGGCGCATCCGCCCGAGCGCGTCGGCCTCGACGGCGATCGTCGCGCGGGTGCCGAATCCGAGCAGGCGCAACGCGGCGTCGACAGTGGCGTGCCGGGCGGCGCCGACCAGGACCCGCACGGGCGGTGCCCCGGCGAGACCATCCGTCTCGACATCCCAGCCGGCCCGCGCCAGCACCCGGTGCCGCGCGGCCGCCAGGGCGGTCACGTGCGCCATCTGGGTGCCGGTGGTGAACCCGACGGACACCCCCGGCGGCAGGCCGAGCAGCTGCGCGATCCAGCGGCCGGTCAGCGCCTCGACGGCGCTGGCGGCCGGGGAGAGGGAGGCCAGGGCAGCGTTCTGGTCCCACACGACGGTGAGCAGGTCGGCGGCGAGCGCCGCCGGCAGGGTCCCGCCGATGACGTAGCCGAAGAAGCGGCCCGAGCCGGTCGAAGTGAGGCCGCCGGCCACCGCGTCGACCAGCGCGTCGATGACCGCCACCGGGTCGCTCGGGCCCGCCGGCAGCGTGTCGCCGAGCCGGTGGCGGACTTGCTCGGCGGTCAGGCTGGGGCCGACCCGACGATCGGCCAGACCCGCCAGGTAGGCGTCGGCATGCCCGGCGGCGGCGCACAGTGCCGCGCGGAGCGCGTCGACGGGCGGCGTGCCTCGCATCGGTGGATCTCCTCGTCCGGGATGGATGATCGTTCGCCAGCGGGTCCGAAGCGGGCCCGATGCCCGGCGGCGTCAGTCGGCCGCCACCGCCACCGCCACCGCCGGCGGCCGGGCGTGCGCCGCCGCCGTTCGGCTTTCCCGGCTCTCCCGGCTCTCCCGGCTCTCCCGGCCATCCCGGCCATCCCGGCCCAGCCAGTCCAGCACCAGCTCGGCGGTGAGCTCCGTCGCCTCGAGCATCGGCAGGTGGCCGAACTCGTCGAGGATCTCCACCCGCCAGTCCGGGCGTTCCGCGGCGACGTGGCGTGCCACGCCCACCGGGATCAGCCGGTCGGCGGAGCCATGGACGAGCATCGTCGGTTGCCGGACGGTGCGGACCATGCGCGCGAGTGAGGCCGGGCGCACCAGCGACCAGACGACCGAGCGCGCCGCCCCCACGTACGCCTGGTCCGCGCCGGGGATCCCGCCGCGCTCGCTCTGCGCGCGCACCATAGCCGCGATCGCCGTCGGCGGGATGCGGCCGGGGTCGGTGCAGAGCCGCCGCAGGTTCTTGTCAACGAGCTGGCGGGGGGTGTAGCGGCCGCGGCGGTACGCGAGGATCGCCGCGCCGAGGCGGGGGACCAGCAGACCGGCGAAGATGCGGGTGATCTCAGGATCCAGGCGCACGCCTCGCGGCCGGGGCAGTGCCGGGCCGAGTAGCACCAGACCCGCGACGGACTCCGGCCGTCGACTGGCCTGCATCACACTGATCATGCCTCCCATCGAGCTGCCGACGAGGACGGGCGCCTCCCGGACGATCTCGCTGAGGAAACGGTCGAGCAGTGCCCGGTTGGCCGCGACGTCGGTGCGGCGCCCGGCGGGCGGCGTCCGGCCGTGCCCGGCCAGGTCGACCGCGAGCACCCGGCAGACCGGGGTGAGCAGCGGGGCGAAGGCGAGCCAGTTGAGGTGGGAGCCGCCGAGACCGTGCACGCACAGCAGCAGCGGGCCGTCGGGTGGCCCCCCGAAGTCGACGTAGTGCACCGGCCCGTCCAACTGGGCCCAGAACGACCGGTGGTTCTCCCGGCCGGACGGGTCCGCCGAAACCAGGGGCGTGGTGACCGAGGACGTGGTGACCGCGGGTGCGGTCACATCGCGGCTGCTCATGCTGTGACGGTAGGACGACGCTCCTCGTGGCCGACATACCCGTCGGCGGTGAAACCGGCGGTGAAACAGCAGGGCCGGCCGCCCGACGGCGGCCGGCCTCCAGGAGTCACAGTGACCGGGAGGCGCCGAGCCGGAGCCGGTTCGGGTTTGCGACGGGCCCGAACGAGAATGTTTCCGTGGCCGGCTCGAAGACCTCCGCGCCGTCGAAGACGCCGGAGCCGGTCTCCCGCTGACCTGGTACGGAAAGCCCCGGGGCCAGGTGGGTCGTCTCGTCCTTTTCCATGCGCAACGCTCCTTCCATCGTTACCGACACCTGTCCCTAAAACGGTATCGAGTGGACGTGGCGCGCAAAGTCTCTAAGTGATCCTGGTCACACCGCAAATCCGAACGATGGCAATGCGTTGCGCCCTTCATTGGCCGTCGGATGGCTACGGCATGCGCGGACCGTGCGTGAAGCGCGCACAGAGCGTGGGCGAGTCGTTGGTCAGGAGTGTTCAACCGGCCGACCGGCCCGGTCGAAACCGGGCCGGTCAGCTGGAGCCCGCGGCCGGGGCGGGACGTCCGGTCAGGCCCGCAGGGGCGCACCGGAGCCGGCGGCCAGGCTGTCGGTCAGGCTGTCGGTGCCGGAGCGGTGGGGCCCGGAGCGGTGGGGCCCGGAGCGGTGGGGCCCGGAGCGGTGGGGCCCGGAGCGGTGGGGCCCGGAGCGGTGGGGCCCGGAGCGGTGGGGGCCGGAGCGGTGGGGGCCGTTCCGGGAGCGGCGCCCCGGCGCGGCGGGCGGCCGTGCCCGGTCGCCGGCCGCCCGAACCGGTGACCCTCTCGCCGGGTGGGCCGGTGCTCGTTGCCGCGAGGCGTACCGCCGCCGCGCGGTCCCCTGCCGCCGCCCGTGCGGGCTAGCGGGATCTCGTCCTTGCTGATCCGGGGCGCGGGCGGCCCGGCGAGCTCGAGCACGATCGGATCGTCGGCGGTCGTCGGGATCGGCCTCGCCTCGATCCCGACGGTGCGCAGCAGCCCGCGCACCTTGCCACGTTCGGCGGGCAGGGTGACGAGCACGTCCGCACCGTCGGCGCCGGCTCGGGCGGTCCGTCCGCCTCGGTGCTGGTAGGTCTTGGCGTCCTCCGGCGGGCCGAGGTGCACGACGAGCCGGATGCCGTCAACGTGGATGCCGCGGGCGGCGACGTCGGTGGCGACCAGCACCCGGTAGAAGCCGTCGGTGAAACCGGCCAGCGCCCGGGTCCGCGCCCCCTGTGGCATTCCGCCGTGCAGCGGCTCGGCCGGCACCCCGGCCCGGCTCAGTGACTCGGCCACCCAGTCGGCGTCACGCTGGGTGCGCACGAACACCAGGGTGCGCCCCGAGCCGCCGGCGAGCGCGGTCACCAGGGCGACCTGCGCGGCCTGGTCGACGGCCTCGAGCGCGTGCCGGGCGAGTGTGGTGACCTGGGAGACCTCGGAGTCCACCGCGACCAGGACCGGGTCGGGCAGGTAGCCGCGCACGAGCACCTCGACCTCCCGGTCGAGCGTCGCGCTGAACAGCAGCCGCTGCCCGCCCGCCGGGGTGGCGTCGAGCAGTGCCTTCACTGCGGGCAGGAAGCCGAGGTCACACATGAAGTCGGCCTCGTCCAGGACCGTGATCTCGATCCCGTCCAGCACGCACGCGCCGCGCTCCACCAGATCGGTGAGCCGGCCCGGGGTGGCGACAACCAGGTGCACACCGCGGCGTAGCGCGGAGATCTGCCGGCTGATGGACGTCCCGCCGTACACCGGCGCGAGCCGGAGGTTGAGCGCCCTGGTCAGGGGCTCGAGCGCATCGTTGACCTGCTGGGCCAGCTCGCGGGTCGGCACGAGGACGAGCGCACGGGGCCGGCGGGGCTGGGCCGGCCCCTGCCCGGCCATGCGGGCGAGCAGCGGCAGCCCGAAGGCGAGCGTCTTGCCCGAGCCGGTCCGGGCCCGGCCGAGGACGTTCTCCCCGGCGAGGACGTCGGGCAGGGTCGATGCCTGGACTGGGAACGGGGCGGCGATGTCCCGGTCGGCCAGCGCCTTGATGAGCCGGCGGGGCAGGCCCGCGGCCTCGAAGGACTCGGCCGGCGGCCGGGGCTCACGCGTGGTGATGGTCGGTCCGGCCGGGCGCGCCGGGCCACCTGAACGGGAGCCGCTGTACCGCGGGC
>NZ_CDWRCL010000213.1:0-7224 GCF_977927575.1 Frankia sp. CcCS3 | reverse complement strand
GTTCTGCTCGGAACCCTGCAAGTGGATCTTCACGCAGCGTCCGGAGCGGTTCGCCGGGCACCGGTCGCTGGTGGACCGGTTCCTCGCCGGCGAGATCAGCCCGCCCGACCTCGGCGGCGTGCTCGCCTACATGGGGCTGTCGCCGTCCGAGCAGGGACAGGACGCCACCGGCTACGCCTGGGCACAGGCCGCGGCGGCGGGCGCAACCGGCGCTAGGGCGGCACGGCGATGACCCCCGGGGCGCAGGAGCACTCCCACGAGCACGTCTACGTCCACGTCCACGAGCACTCCGAGGGGGCCCGATGGCTCTGCTGCCGCTGAGCGCGGTTTTCGAGCACGACTTCGTGTCGCTGCTGGTGGCGGTGGACGACGCCGACACCGTCGAGGCCGTCGGCCAAAAGATCGCTCACCACGTCGTGGGCCGGCGTCTGCCGGCCAGCGACGCGCCGGTGGGGGTCCGCCACAACGGTCGGGTGCTCGCCCGCGAGGCGCGCATCGGCGAGGCCGGCGTCGGCCCGCTCGACCATGTCGAAGCCTTCTTCGATGAGTAGCACGTCGATGAGTAGCGCGTCGGCGGGTGGCACCGCAGTGGCGTGGACCGACGTCGCCTCGCTGGACGAGGTGTGGGAAGGCGACGTGCTCGAGGTGACCGCGGGCGCCGAGCAGGTGCTGCTGGCGCACCTGCCCGGCGGGGCGCTACGGGCGTACCAGGCGGTGTGTCCGCACTCGCGATTCCCGCTGGTCAACGGCGCCGTCGAGGACGGGGTGCTCACCTGCGCCGCGCACCACTGGGAGTTCGACCTGGCGACCGGCGAGAGCCTCAACCCGAGCGACTGCCGGCTGTACAGCTTCCCGGTGCGCGCCGACGGCGAGCGGATCATTGTCGGGATCCCACCCGACGGCCGACGTCACTACAACCGGTGCCGTGGCGCTGCGACCGCGGCACCGACGGGGAGACGATTTTCATGACCGCCGACTCCAGCCGCCTGGTAGGCCCCATCGTCCGCGGATTCGACCCGGACGTCGTCGAGGCACTGCACGCCGCAATCGAGAAGGACAACCCCGACCAGACGCTGGTCGTGGAGGACCGCAACGGCTACGTGCGCATCAACGCGCCCCGCTTCCTGCGGGTCACCCGCGCCAGCCTGGAGGAGGCCGCCGGCCGGTCCGTCCCGCTCGCCACCCTCGAACCCGCCCTCGCCGGCTTTGCCGGGCGGATGCGGTACGTGAGCGACGACGAACTCGTCTGGTACCTGGACCGGAAGGACTGAGGATGACTACCGCCCCCACGGCGAGGCCCCTGCGCACTTGGAGTGTGTTCGACGGGGCCCGCCGCAAGCCGAACGAGTACGAGACCGTCACCGGCCACTTCCACTACCACTTCGGGCGGCAGCCGGCCCCGTTCGACCTTGATCCTGACAGTCCGATCAACCGGTGGTACCTACGCTACCGCGAGGGCTCGCCGCTGCGGGGCGTGGACTGGGAGGCGTTCCGCGACCCCGCCCAGCTCAACTACCGCCGCTACATCGCCCTGCAGCACGACCGGGAGATCTACGCCGAAGGCGTCGTCGACCACTTCGAGGCCCTCGATGCGGATGCCGGCCTGAACCCGGCCTGGGTGGGTGTCCTCGCGCGGCTTTACCTGCCCGCCCGCTACCTGTTCCACGTGTTGCAGATCACCAGCCTGTACGTCGGCCAGCTCGGACCCAGCGCCTACGTCAGCAACGCCGCGTTCTTCCAGGCCGCCGACGAACTGCGCGCCCTGCAGTGGATCGCCTACCGGGCCAAGGCGCTGTCGTTGGTCCATGGCGCCGACCTCGCCGACAGCCGGGCCACCCGACGGTTCTGGGAAGAAGACCCGGCCTGGCAACCCGCCCGGGAGGCGCTGGAGCGGTTGCTGGTCGCCTACGACTGGGCGGAGGCCTTCACGGCGCTGAACCTCGTCGTCAAGCCGGCGCTCGACACCCTGCTCAAGACCGCCCTCCCCGACCTCGCGGACGCCAACGGCGACGGCCTCACCGCCCAACTGCTGCGCGAGTCCGGCGTCGACGGCGCCCGCAGCCGGGCGTGGAGCGCGGCCCTGGCCCGCCACGCCATCGCCGAACGGCCCGACAACGCCGCGGTTCTCGCGGTCTGGGAAGAAAGCTGGCGCCCCCGCGCGGAGACGGGCGTCGCGGGCCTGGCGGCCGGGTTCGGCGATGCCCCGAACCCGGCCAGCCCGGCCGAGGTCACCGCCACCGTCGCCGCGACCACCGCGGCGTTCCGTGCCTCCTGGACCGGCACGGCGGACCCCGCCTGAACCTGCGGATCCCGCCTGAACCTCCGGCCTCCACCACCGATCCGCCCCCCGGAAGGACCCATGTCCGTCACCGACGACTACCTGACCAACAACGCCGCCTACGCGAAGACCTTCGCCGGGCCGCTTCCGCTGCCGCCGTCCAAGCACATCGCCGCCGTCGCCTGCATGGACGCACGGCTCAACGTCTACGCGATCCTCGGCCTGGGCGACGGCGAGGCTCACGTCATCCGCAACGCCGGCGGCGTCGTCACCGACGACGAGATCCGTTCCCTCGCGATCAGCCAGCGCCTGCTCGGCACCCGCGAGATCATCCTGATCCACCACACCGACTGCGGCATGCTGACCTTCACCGACGACGATTTCAAACGCTCGATCCAGGACGAGACCGGGATGAAACCGGAATGGGCCGCGGAGTCGTTCACCGACCTGACCGAAGACGTACGCCAGTCGATCGCGCGGATCAAGGCGAGTCCGTTCATCCCGCATACCGGCGCCATCCGTGGCTTCATCTTCGATGTTGCCACCGGACTGCTCGCCGAAGTCGCGTGATATCCGCCTGCCGCACCCTGCTGTTCAGCGCCTTCGAGTATCGACTCACCATTATCGGTATCACCGTCGGTTCTTTCTGATGACACCGTATTTCTGACGACACCGGACTTCGTCCGCCGTCGGGGTGCTTCGGGGATCAGTACCGTCGATCCGCGAAGCACCTCCGGGGGGAGCCAGGTGAGTGGGGCCGGCGGGAGGCGCCGGAGCCGATAATTCCCGGCCCGACCCGCCGGCCCCACCCGTCACCTGGTCAGTGGGTCAGCCGCGCTTGCGGCCGGACTCGCCGAGAGTGATCTGGTCGCCGTTGACGATGCCGGCCCGGCGCAGCGCCTCGGCGATCGCGCCGTCCGGCACACTGGATCCGCTGCGGCCACCGGAACCCCCGCGGCCACCGGAACCGTTCCTGCCACCGGAACCGCCACGACCGCCCATGCCACCGCGTCCACCGGAACCACCGGCACCACCGGCACCGCGACCGCCGGCACCACCACGTTCGCCACTCGCGGTGCCCCGGCCGCCATCCCGCTGATCACCACGATCACGGCTCCCGCCGCGTCCGGCGCCCGCACCCGCGGCTCCCCGCCGGTCACCCTCGCCGTCCCGGCGACCCGGACCCGCGGCACCGGCCTCGTCGTCCAGCCGCAGCGTCAGCGAGATCCGCTTGCGTGGGATGTCGACGTCGAGAACCTTCACCGTCACGATGTCGCCGGGCTTGACGACCTCGCGCGGATCGCTGACGAAGTTCTTCGACATCGCCGACACGTGCACCAGGCCGTCCTGGTGAACGCCGATGTCGACGAAGGCCCCGAACGCGGCGACGTTCGTGACGGTTCCCTCCAGGGTCATGCCGGGGACCAGGTCCGCGAGCGTCTCGATCCCCTCGGTGAATGCCGCCGTCCTGAAGGCCGGCCGCGGGTCACGGCCGGGCTTCTCCAGCTCGGCGAGGATGTCGGTGACGGTTGGCAGGCCGAAGGTGTCGTCGACGAACTCGCTCGGCTTCAGGGCTCGCAGGACCGCGCCGTTGCCGATAAGGGAGCCGAGGTCGCCGCCGGTCGCCGCGAGGATGCGCCGCACCACCGGGTAGGACTCGGGGTGCACGCTGGAGGCGTCCAGCGGATCGTCCCCGCCGGGGATGCGCAGGAAGCCGGCGCACTGCTCGAACGCCTTCGGCCCGAGGCGGGGGACGTCCTTCAGTGCGGCCCTGGTCTGGAACGGCCCGTGCGTGTCGCGGTGGCGCACCACGCTCTCCGCGAGGCTTGCCCCGATTCCGGACACCCGGGTCAGCAGCGGGGCAGACGCGGTGTTGACGTCCACCCCCACCGCGTTCACGCAGTCCTCGACCACCGCGTCCAGGGATGACGACAGCCGGGACTCGGACAGGTCGTGCTGGTACTGCCCAACCCCGATCGACTTCGGGTCGATCTTCACCAGCTCCGCGAGCGGGTCCTGCAGCCGCCGGGCGATCGACACGGCCCCGCGCAGCGAGACGTCGAGCCCGGGGAGCTCCGCCGCGGCATAAGCGGACGCCGAATACACCGACGCCCCCGCCTCCGACACTGTCACCTTCGTCAGCGACAGCTCCGGGTGCCGGCGGATGAGGTCCTCGGCGAGCTTGTCGGTCTCCCGGGAGGCCGTCCCGTTCCCGATCGAGATCAGGTCGACGCGGTGCTCCCGGGCGAGCCGGGCCAGGGTGGTGATCGACTCGTCCCACCGCCGTGCCGGGACGTGCGGATGAATGGTGTCGGTGGCGACCACCTTGCCGGTCGGGTCGACCACGGCGACCTTCACTCCGGTGCGGTACCCCGGGTCGAGACCCATGGTCGCCCGGGTCCCGGCCGGCGCCGCGAGCAGCAGGTCACGCAGGTTCGCCGCGAACACCCGCACGGCGGTGTCCTCGGCGGCCGTCCACAGCCGCATCCGCAGATCGACGCCGAGGTGCACAAGGATGCGGGTGCGCCAGGCCCAGCGGACCGTGTCGAGGAGCCACCGGTCCGCCGGCCGGCCCGCGTCGGAGATCCCGAACGTCTCGGCGATCCGCGTCTCGTAGTCGGTCGGCCCGGGCGGCGGGGCGGCGTCCGGCTCCGCCGGCACGCCCGGTTCGAGGGTCAGGTCGAGGATCTCCTCCTTCTCCCCCCGGAACGCCGCGAGGATGCGGTGCGACGGCAACGAGGTGAACGGCTCGGAGAAGTCGAAGTAGTCCGAGAACTTCGCCCCCGCCTCCTCCTTGCCCTCCCGGACCCGGGAGACCAGGACACCACGCGACCACATTCGCTCGCGCAGCGTGCCGATCAGGTCAGCGTCCTCGGCGAACCGTTCGACGAGGATCGCCCGCGCTCCCTCCAGCGCGGCACCCGCGTCGGCCACGCCCTTCTCCGGATCGACGTAGGCCGTCGCTGTGGCGTACGGGTCGAGCGAGGGGTCGCCCAGCAGGCTCTCCGCCAGCGGTTCGAGGCCGGCCTCCCGGGCGATCTGCGCCCTGGTCCGCCGCTTCGGCTTGAAGGGCAGGTAGATGTCCTCCAACCGGGCCTTGGAGTCGGCGGCGAGGATCTGCGCCTCCAGGGCGTCGTCCAGCTTGCCCTGCGACCGGATCGACTCGAGGATCGCGCCGCGCCGATCCTCTAGCTCCCGCAGGTAACGCAGCCGTTCCTCCAGCGTGCGCAGCTGCGTGTCGTCGAGGGTGCCGGTCGCCTCCTTGCGGTAGCGAGCGATGAAGGGCACGGTGGCACCACCGTCGAGCAGGTCGACCGCCGCCGTCACCTGCCCCTGGCGCACGCCGAGCTCCTCGGCGATCCGCTGATGGATGGACTGCTGCGGGACAGATGTCGTCGTCACAATCCCTGATCCGCCTTCTCGTCGATCTTCGGTCGCCGGGCCGGGGGCCGGCCGCGTCGTCGTCGCTCGGGCGCCGTGCGGTGAGACCCGCGCCGACGCTCTGACTGCGAGACTACGGGTGATCACGCGGTTTTCCGCCCGCGGGCGGCGGTCCCGGCGCGGGTTCCCGCGTTCCCGCAGCCTCCTGGTTTCGAGCGCAGGCCTCCTGGTCTCGGCTGCCAGCCTCCTGGTCTCGGGCATCGTCCCCGCGTGGCGCGGTTACGGCGGCGACCGGCCCGGCCCGGCGTGGCCCGCCTGGCCGGAGAACCGGTTCCGGGGTGGCCGGGTCGTTTCTGCTACCAGCTCTGATGAGCTGGGCGGTCTGATTGTGTTGCGGTGTATATCCCATTGGTTCGGCATGACCTACGATGTGCCCGTGCACACTGGGGACGGGGCTGCCGGCGCGGGCCGCGTGTATTCTCGGCATTCCGCCGCCGAGGTCGCGGTGAGTGGCCGGGCGGGCTCCCGTGGGGGCGACCCGCGCTTTGCCGCGTCGGGCCGCGAGGTGAGCCGCGGGAGTACCCTGGGCTCCATCTGTGGCCCGATCGCCGGTGGAAGTGGGCTCGACGGGATTCGCCACGAGGCTTTCCTGTATCAGGGCGACGCCGGTTTCCTCAGCACAACGCACGATTTCGTGCTCGCCGGGCTCGCGGCCGACGAGGCCGTCCTGGTCGCCGTGACACAGGCGGATACGCCAGTTACGCGCCGCCCTCGGTCGGGCCGCGCAGCGCGTCTCTTTTCTCGACATGGCCGAGCTCGGTCGTAATCCGGCCCGGATTATTTCGGCCTGGCAGGATTTTCTGGACCTCGGTGTCGAACGCGGTCGGCTGGTACGGGGGATCGGCGAGCCGATATGGCTGGACCGGTCCGGCCCGGAGCGGCGAGCATGCATGCTGCACGAGGCGTTGCTCAACGAGGCGTTCGCCGCGCCGCCGGCGTGGCGGCTGCGGTGCCTCTATGCTGTGGGCCGGATCGACTCGCCGCTCGTCGACGAGATCTGGCGCACCCATCCCGTGGTGGTGGAGGGCGGGCTGGGCCGGGTCAGTTCCCGGTGTCGATCGCCCGGGTCCGTCGTCGGGGGTCCGGGCCCCGACCCGCTGGCCGAGGCCCTGCCGGACCTCGGCGTTCCCCGCATCAAGTTTGCCTTCGGCCCGCACGACCTGGGGCATGTCCGCGCCGAGATGACCCGGGTCGCCTTGGCCCGGGGCCTGGGCGCCGAGCGGACCGGCGAGTTCGAGCTGGCCGTGCACGAGGTCGCCACGAACAGCGTGCACCACGGCGGGGGCCATGGAGTGGTCCGCATCTGGACGGACGACGCCTGCCTGATCTGCGAGGTCCGCGACGGCGGCCGGCTGTACGACCGGTTGGCCGGACGCCGCCGCCCGGACCTGTCCCTGGGCGGCGGCCGCGGGCTGTGGCTCGTCAACCAGTTGTGCGATCTCGTCCAGCTCCGGTCGACCTGGGTTGGCACGACCGTGCGGATGTATATGTACGTCTAATACTCC
>NZ_CDWRCL010000212.1:0-7247 GCF_977927575.1 Frankia sp. CcCS3 | reverse complement strand
CGCCGTGGCCGCCGCCCGGGACGCCACCGCCTTCCTGGCCGACGTCGTGGGCACGCCGAGGTCTCCCGGGCCGACGGGCGGCGGCGTCCCCTGGGAGAACGCCGCGCTACGGGCGGCGGTCGCGACCGCCCAGCGCAGCGCCGTCGCCTCGATCACCAGCCCCGACGACGCGCCGGCCTGCACGTTCGTCGCGGCGATCGTGACGGCGGACCGGCTCGCCGTCGGCTGGCTCGGGGACAGCCGGGCCTACCTGCTCGGCCCGCGGGGCGCGCGCCTGCTGACCGAGGACGACACGCTGGCGGCCGAGGCGGTGCGGGCCGGCCTGCTCCCGGCCGAGCTGGCCGAGACGGCGCCCGGCGCCCACACCATCACCCACTGGATCGGGACGGGCAGCGGGTCAGCGGTACCGCGCGTCGTCTCGCTGCCCCTCACCGGGCCGGGACGGGTGGTGCTGTGCAGCGACGGGCTGTGGAACTACGCCTCGGCCGCCACGGCCCTCGCCGGTCACGTCGGACGCCTGCCGGCGGACGCGCCCGCCGCCGCGGTCGCCCACCATCTCGCCTCGGTGGCGCTGGCTGCCGGCGGCGCGGACAACATCACCGTGGTCGTCATCGACATATTCTGACTCAGCTCCAGAATGAGGAGCATGGCGGCGTGGTCACTGAGCCCGAGTGCTCGTGGGGTGTGGAGGTAGTCGCAGCCGGTCACAGGTGGCAGGTGGGGGGGTGGTGAGGAAGATGTGGTCGAAGCGGTAGCCGTTGCCACTGCGGCCGGACCAGCTGTGTCCGAGTGCGTCGGGGTGGAGATGGCGGTAGGCGTCAGCGAGGCCAGCAGTTATGAAGAAACGGTAGAAGTTGTACTCCCAGTCGCCGAAGACGCGGTAGTGCGGGATGTGGCCGGGTTCGAGGACGTTCAGGTCTCCAGCGATGATGACCGGGCCATTGAAGGCGGTGAGAAGTTGGGGTAGGGCTGCGGTGACGGCCGCCTGGAAGGCGCGTTTGTTGTCGTTGCGGCGTTTCTTTGATCCTCGGGATGGGACGTAGAGGCCGATCAGGCCGAGGGCGTGGCGTCCGAGGCGAACCTCGGCGGCCGCAGCGCGGTGGGGCAGGACGGTGATGCCGGTGGATAGCGGATGGAGAGGTGCGGTGCGGGAGGCCAGGACGGTCCGGTAGTCGGGGTCGGTGGGCTGGGGGGCGTGGATGTGGCTGTATCCGTAGTAGGTGAGGGTATCGATGAGTGCGGTGCCTCCGGGTCCGGAACTGACTTCGGTGAGGACCAGCAGGTCGGCGTCTGGTTGCTGGGCGATCCAGGCGACCTGTTTGCGTGCTCGGGCCGGTGCGGCGTGTTGGGCGTTGAAGACGAGGAGCCGCGCGGCGGTCGATGCCGAGTGGACTGAGGGGTGCGGGGTGCACAGGGCAGGCTGGTTGGCGGTCATGGTGTGTGAGTGTCGGCCTCGTCGATGAAGACGTCGCCGCTGGCGTCGAGTTCTTGTTGGAGTGTGCTGAGGGTGGAGCGGATGACGGCGAGGTCTTCGGGGGACAGGGCTGGGCCGGAGGCTGTCAGGTTCTCGCGGACCTGTTCGGGGGTGGTGAATCCGACGAGGACGGCGGCGTTGTCGGTGCGTTGCAAGCTGTAGCGCAGGGCTGCGCGGACGAGGGCGTGGGGGGTAGGGCCGAAGCGGTCGCGGAGAAGCGCGAGGCCTTGGTCGATGATGGCGAGGGCGTCGGGGGTGAACCAGCGTTTGCGTTGCCGGTGGTCGCCGTCGGTGAAGCGGGGCGGCTGGTGGGGGTTGTACTTGCCGGTGAGCAGGCCCTGCGCCAACGGCTTGTTGATCAGAATGCTGGTATGGTACTCAGCAGCGACGGTGAAAATATCCGGCTGGCCGGCGGGTGAGGGTGGGGTCAGCGGGTTGTACCGGACGGCGAGGTCATCGGGCCGGAGCCGGGTGAACAGGGTACGGAAGCGTGCATGTTTGTCCTCCCGCTGCCCATGGGGTGTAGTAAGACGGTCGGGGGCGTAGCGGTGCGGACCGCGCATCCCGATGCAGCGGATCAGCCCTTCGTGCTGGAAGGCGCGCATCTGCTCGATCGCGCCGTCGAGGTAGCGATCATCAGGTCCGAATTCGTTGGTGTGGAAGAAGTAGATGTCGAGCCGGTTGGTGCGCAGGTTCTCCAGGCTGGTTTCGAGCTGGCTGCGCATGGCTGCGGGCAGGTAGGCATGGGCGGCGGTGCCGGCGAAGTAGCCGACCTTGGACGACAGTACGATGCTGTCACGATCCACCGTCTCGACGAAGCGGCCGAGGATGCGTTCGGAGTGGCCGTGCCTATACACGTCAGCGGTGTCGAAGAGGTTTGCGCCGAGGCTGTAGGCGGTTTCCAGCCCGCGGCGGGATGCAGTGTCGTCGGCGGTGGACCAGCCCATGGGCAGGCTCAGGTTGTGGTCGGGGCCGCCGATCGCCCAGCAGCCGATCCCGATGGGGTGCACGGTCAGGCCGCCGGCGAGCGTCCGACGAGCCATACCGTCGTCTTCGATCATTCGAGTCACCTGTTTTCTTGATCTGTGATGGGGGTCTGCCCCTAGTCGACGCTGCCCGGCGTAACGCTAAGGTCACCGGGGTGATGACTCCGCACCCCACCACCCTGTTGGATCTAGATGCGATCACTGCGAAGGGATGGGCCGACCGCAGCGATTTCCCGGATGTCGAGTTCGACCGCGCGGAGCGCTTCTACACTGCGATGCGCGTTCATGACGAGCGTCTGCAGGCTGTGCGCGCGAAGGCCTCGATGCTCATCGAGCAGTGGACCGGCCGTTGTCCGTGCGATGTCGGCTCGTTCGGTACCAGGCTGAACTTGGAGACCTCCGATCTGGACCTGGGGATCGGCTATCCGGTCGAGCAGCGCGCCGCGTTGATGACAGCACTCGAAGGGCACGCCCCTTTCATCGGCGAGCGCAACACCCGGTTCTCGACGACCCGGCTGGTGTTCGCCTTCACTATGGACGGCGTGGAGATTGACCTGAGTGCGCTGACCGTCGAAGACTTCAGCGTGGCCTGCCGGATGCTCGACCAGATCGAGCAGGCGATGACCTATTCGGAGCGGGTCTGCCACACCTGGGTCAAGCATCTGCTGCGGGAAGCCAGCCGGCTGGAGGACTACGCAGTCTGGAAGCTGGTCACGTATGCTAGGTTCTGCCCGGAGTTTAACTGGGTGCCGATCCCGGAGAAGACTGTCACCTGAATGGTAGGGGCGACCATCGGGGTCAGGTCCCGCAGGCGTCCGCCGCGTTGATCAGCCGCCAGCCCGTCGTGGCCGCCCACCGTCGGTGTTCACGGCGGAGAAAATCGGCGTGTGGGCCGGTCATCTGGCCGCTCAGGTCGTGGACGACGGCCGCCATCCGATCCTGAAGGAGCGCGAAACGCGCGTCGAGGGCGCTGGCGATCCGCGTGGACAATGCCTGCCCACCGTCGGGGTTCTCCGGCTGTGCCTCGATAGCGGCGATCATGTCGCCAAGCACGGCAAACGCGGCGTCCTTCACTACGACCCGTGCCTGCCGCACGCTGGCGCGGACAGGTCCGTCGAGGAGCTTCTCCAGTGACTTGAGAACGTAATCGAAGGCGAAGGTGCGGTCGACCCATCGCTGGGCCCAGTCGGCGGCGACACCGATACGCCGGTCAGCGTAGCGCGCCTCGACCCGGCCCATCGACGGCGTCACCGTCCCGGTCAGCCCCGCTTGGCGGGCTCGGCGGGTGTACGCGGAGCCGATCAAACATTCCATGCCGACCAGGAGGTAGGAGACTCCGTGGTACAGGGGATGACCGGTGGTGGCTTCGGCGGCGAACGCATCGTTACGGACAGCCCGTACGATCTCGGCCGGGGGCAGGTGTGGTTGCGGGCGCAGCAGTAGGTCTGTGCATTTCTGGAAGGCGTGGGTGGCCCGGAGTTCTTCCAGGCTCATCAGCGGGTCGAAGGTGATGTAAGTGAAGCGGGTCGGGACCCCCATCGCTGACAGGGTGCGGATGCCGAGCACGTTCTGCTCGGCAGTGGTCTGTTTCGCGAAGCGCACCAGAATGCTGTCCACCCCGGACTCCACGCCGAACAGCATGCGTCGAAGTCCGCGGTCGAGGAGGGTACGCCACATCGCAGCACGCTCGGCGTGCCAGTCCAGGTCACGGTCCGGGCGGACAACCTGGTCGATCCGACAACTCGACTCCCAGGCAAAGCCGGCCTCCTGCAGCAGCCGGGCGATATTCAGCGCCCGCGTTGCCGCGTCGGCGTCGCGGCCGAGGAACTCCTCATCGACCAGGTACAGCACCCGGGCGATGTTCGGATGTCGGGTAAAGACCGCGCGCATCTCGGTGAGCAGCCACGGAAGGTGGTCGAGGCCCGCGCCGGACCAGGAGCCCTTGTGGCCGCGGGGGCAGAACGAGCAGTACGAGGTGCAGCCCCGGCTGGTCTCCAGTTGGGCGACACCATGATGGGTGAAGGTCGCCGGGAGGAGGTCGAGTTCGGGTACGACGTCCGTCGTGGTGTCGCGAGTCACTGGTGTGCTGGAACGACGCCGGCTGATGCCGAGCGCGCCGCGGCGGCGTGCACCGGTGTAGCCGAGGGCGGGTATCTGTTCCTGGTCGCAGTCCCCGTGCCAGTACCCGAGAATGGCTTCGATGGTGGCCTCGCCGGCAGCCCGGGCGATCAGCAGCTGTGGGTAGCGTTCGAGCAGCAGAGATTCGTTGCGGGCGGTGAGGCTGCCTCCGGCAACGACGATCGGCGGTTCGGCCAGGGCATGGACGGCGTCCAGGAAGCGGATCAGGAGATCGTGCTGGCCGAAGGTCGCGGAGATACCGAGAATGTCCACCTTGCCGGCGGTGGCGTGCGCGATGAGATCGTCGAGGCTGGGACCGAGTTGCATGTCGGCCAGCGTCACCCTGCCGAGCAGGGTCGACCGCGCGGCGCGCGCGACGGTGCTGATACCAAGCGGAAACCTGGGTAGTGGGAAATTCTCCGGGTGGTACAGGGCGGCCAGCAGCGTGACCGGCCGCGACAGACGAACGACTCCCGCCTCGTCGAGACGGGCCGGTGACAACCACGAATCCGGTTTCTCGAGGGTCAGATGCCGTGTGGTCCAGGTCGGCCAGCGGCGGCTGCGGTGAGGCTGGCCGGACAAATCCGCCACGACCCACGTCCCATCCGCTCGCTCCAAGAAAACCAGCCGGCGATCCAGGCTGCCGGTTACTCGCACACGGCCGTCAGCCCGGCCGGCCAACCATGCGGCGAGGACAGCGGGATCGAGAAGGAGGTCATGGGCATCGTCTACGCCTACCCCCTCATGCCGGCTGTGATGCGCGCCGGCCAGGCGAAGGGCGGCACCGAAACGCTGGATCAGGGCCGTGTCAGAAACTTTCATACCGCATCCCCTCTCGCGTGACGAACAACACGAGAAGGGTGACGTTCCTGCTGGCGTAGCTCCAGATCATGAGCTTGCTAGAAACTCGTCGCATGCCGCTGCGACCGACGATGACAAGTTCCTACAAAGTTCCGACAAATTGTCAGGCCAGTTCTGACAATTGTCAGGTCAGCAAGGTGAGCGCGGCGGCATGGTAAACGGCCTGAATGGTGGGGATCGTGTCGAGTCGGATACGTTCGTCCGCGGCGTGCAGGTTCTCGTAGCTGACGCCGAAGCCCGCGGTGGCAGGGATGCCCACCCCCGCCAGGTAGTTCCCTATGTTCGACGGGCCGGCCACCTTGGGTCTGGTCTGCAAGCCAAGCTGAGCTGCGGCGTCGAGGATCGCGGCTGGCAGCGGTGCCGTGTCCTCCATTGCGTAGGGAGGCCAGCAGGTCTCGAGAAGGATGTCCGTGGCCCGGGTGTGCGGCCACCCCGCGTCCAGCGCAGCGGCACTTGCCCGTAGCAGTGCCTCGCCTGCCGCGGCGTCGAAAGCTGGGGTCAGCCGTAGGTCGACGCTGACGGTGCACAGGTCCGGGGTCACCGACCAGCTCTGTCCTCCGCTGATCTCGGTGACCGTGACCTTCCCGCCGGTGGGGAAACGCGCCTCAGGAGCGGGCAGCGGTGCGGCGGCGAGGCGGGCGACGAGGTCAGCGGCCTTGACAATGGCGTTCGGGGTGCATGCCGACCCGCCGGAATGGCTCGCCACCCCGTGGACAAGCAGGCGGGCACGCAGCACGCCCCGCCCACCGACGACCACATGCTCGGCGCCCGGATAGCCGATCATCACGCCGAGGGTGTCCGCCGAGGTGTCTTCGAGGCTGGCGACGAAAGCGCGGGCGCCCCCGAAGCCGCCGGTATGCTCGTCGGCGTCCAAGAGCAGGGTGACGCCGCCGTGGAGCTGGTCAGCGCCGACGGCGAGCCGAAGGAGGAGATGGCAGAAGATAGCCGCACCCACCTTCGAATCTGCAGCCCCTCGGCCCCACATCCACCCGTCCACAACGGTGGCGCTGGTCGGCGGATAAGTCCAGGCATCCTCGTCCCCGAACGGGGCGGTGTCCACGCAGGCATCCAGCACCAGCCGGGGACCGGGCTGACCTCCGACCACCTCGGAGACGACCCCGACTAGCTCACCACACGAGTCGTGCAGCCGGCGTACAGGAAGTCGGCGGCCACGAAGCCATCCCGCTGCGCCTTCCAATACCGGGCCGGTCGGATCCAGCCCGCCACGGCTGGGCACTCTCACCAGGTCCGCGGTCAAAGCCACGACCGATCGCTGGTCTGCCTCCGCCGCCCGCAGCAGCGCACGTATCTCACCTGACATGCTGGGATCATCTCCCCCGCAGGACCGGCAGGGCCTCGACCGCCTCCACAGTCTCAATCCTCCTACTGGCTGCGTAGCACTGCCGAACATGATCCACCAGCCGCGCTGCCGGCTGCGCTCCGAGCAGAACACCGGAGTCGAACGCCTCGGCCGACGTCAGCGAGGGGATCGGCGTGACCGCGGCCTGTTCCGACACGCACAGAAAGCGCTCTGGCTGCGCCGTCTGATCTGTGATAAAGTCCAGATTCAACGTCTTGTAGCCATGACCACGATCGGCTGGGTTCCGCAGGGTCAGCAGCCGTAACAGGTGATCTTTCAGTACCTGCCGGTGCGGAGGACCGAACAGTACCCGATAGTGCACCAGTGCAGGCCGGTCGGCCAACGCCGCTTCAATAGCGTCCAGATAGGCCCGATCGCGTGATCGCGACCCGGTCACCAGCAGAACCTCCTGCGCGGTGTCGACGACGCGGGTCATAGCCTCTAGCTC
>NZ_CDWRCL010000211.1:0-7257 GCF_977927575.1 Frankia sp. CcCS3 | reverse complement strand
TTTCACGCCCACCCCGGTTAACTTCGAAGACCCGGTAAAGCACACCGAGCCTGATCTGATCCTCCGTCACTCCAGGAGTGTCACAGGAGCCCGCGGACGCCTTTCCGGACGAGCAACCGCCGGTGCCGGCGGCTACCACCAGCAGGGCGGCGGCGATACCCAAGGGCAGGACTGGGCGGCGCATAGGCGAGGGACCCCCGAGGAGAACAAGACAGGCAGCGCAGGGAAATATCCGTTCACGCTCCGGCCCGCTCGACGAATGGGCGAGAGCGCGTGGGCGGACCTCGCTGTATATGGACTATGGGACAGCTACCGCCGACCGTCGGCTGGTGCCCGCCGGCAGACGTCCCGACATTACCCAACACCACCTTCGTGGCGTAGCGGTTCAGCTGACGTGGCCGGGTGTTCGGTGTCCCGCGGGAAATCATTGTCACCACGGCTACAGTTGTTCCCGGCGCACGGGACGGCCGGCCAGACAGGCAGGCAGGCAGCCCACCGGCGGAACAACAGCAGGACTCGACAAGCCACGGCCCCGGTGCACGTGGGGTTTCGTGCCCACGGGAGATTTCTTCGCGATCCGTCTCGGTCAGCGCCTCGCCGCGCGCTCGGCGTCCTCGTCGGTGGCCGCATGATGTGTATCACGGTGACGTGATTCACGTGCGGTGCGCTGACCGTTTGAGGCCGCTTCCCAGGCCAACTCGTCCCGGTGCAGCGGCTGGGTCGTCTCGCCCGGGAAGACGGAGATCACCTGGGTGCGGTGGAGCTGGCCGGCGTCGCCGTGGGCGGCAGGTGGTTGGCGGCGAGAGTGGTGTTCATGGTCGGACGCTCCTAGACATGATCAGATGCGGTGCTCGGTGATAACGTCGCCGGTCGCGGCCAGCGCGTCCTGGGATTGCCGGTGCCGTAACGCGATCAGAACGAAGATCGCGTCGAGGACCACCAGGTGCACGATCCGGCTGGTCATGGTTTCGATCCGATAGGCGGTCTCCCGGCTGCCCGCGACCAGCACCGACTCGGTCAGCTCGGTCAGCTCGGTCAGCTCGGTCAGCGGCGAACTGGCGAAACTGGTCAGCGCCACCGTGGCCGCGCCGGTGGTCGCGGCGGTACGCATCGACGCCAACGTCTCGGTCGTCGACCCGGTGTGGCTGATCGCGAAACAGACGTCCCCCGGGCCCAGCATCCGCGCCGACACGTGCTGGACGTGCACATCCGCCGGGTAGACGGCCGGCAGCCCGATCGTCGTCAGCCGGTAGGCGACGTCGGCGGCCAGCGGGGCCGACGTCCCGACCGCGACGAACAGAATCCGCCGCGCGTTGATCAGCAGGTCTACGACGCGGTCCAGCGCGCCCGCGTCCACCGCGCGGGCCGCGACGCTCAGCGCGCCGGCCATCCCCGAGAACACCTTGCGGACCACCTCGGGTGAGCCGTCGTCCGCGGAGATCTCGTCGAGCAGTTGCCGTTCGACCGGGATCGCCTGCCGCGCCAGGCGCAGCTTCAGGTCCTGGAACCCGCGCAGGCCGAGTGTCTGACAGAACCGGATCACCGACCCGACCGAGCTCCCGGACATCTCGGCCAGCTGGGTCACCGACATGTCCAGGACCTCCAGCGGCGCCGGCAGCACCGCATCGGCGACCCGCCGCTCCGCCGGCGACAGGCCCGACAACCGGGATCTGATCAACTCCAGCGCGTCGCCGTCACCGACCGGCCCGGGACCCCGCTCAATATCGCCGACCGGCCCGGAAAATCGCTCAACCACCCGGCTGACGCTAGGCGCCACCCATGAACCTCAGGGGACGGACATGTCAATGACGGAATAACAATCCATATGTCGGTTCATCACTGGAGCAAAGTTCCTCCGCGACAGGCGGAGGCCATTGCACTACACGGAGTCACGATGCGGTCGCGGCCTGGCGGCGGACCGGCCCCGGCACCGGGGTCCGGCCCCGGGCTCCGGGGCCCTTCCCCTCATCGCGTTATCGCGTCATCGCGTGGGATCCCCCTCGTTGGCGTGGGACCCTCGCTCGGGTCTCGTCAGCCGAGGCTGGTGAGGCTGGCGATGGCCTCGTTGAAGCTCTTCGACGGACGCATGACGGCCGCGGCCTTGACGGGGTCGGGCTGGTAGTACCCCCCGATGTCGGCCGGCGAGCCCTGGACCGCGATCAGTTCGTCGACGATCGCCTTCTCCTCGTCGGCGAGCGTCTTGGCGAGACCGGCGAACGCCTCCGCGAGACGGGGGTCGCCGGTCTGCGCGGCCAGCTCCTGCGCCCAGTAGAGCGCCAGGTAGAAGTGGCTGCCGCGGTTGTCGAGGCCCCCCAGCCGGCGGCTGGGCGACTTGTCCTCGTTGAGGAAGGTGGCGGTCGCGCGGTCGAGGGTGTCGGCGAGCACCTGGGCACGCGCGTTGCCCGTCGTCCGCGCGAACTGCTCGAAGCTGGCCGCGAGCGCCAGGAACTCGCCCAGGCTGTCCCAGCGCAGGTAGTTCTCCTTGAGCAGCTGCTGGACGTGCTTGGGCGCGGAGCCGCCGGCGCCGGTCTCGAACAGGCCGCCGCCGTTCATGAGCGGGACGACCGAGAGCATCTTGGCACTCGTGCCGAGCTCCAGGATCGGGAACAGGTCGGTCAGATAGTCACGCAGCACGTTGCCGGTGACCGAGATCGTGTCCTCGCCGCGGCGGATCCGCTCCAGCGAGAACGCGATCGCGTCGACCGGAGCCTTGATCTCGATCCGCAGCCCGGAGGTGTCGTGCTCGGGCAGGTACGCCCGGACCTTCTCGATCAGCCTCGCGTCGTGGGCGCGGTTCTCGTCGAGCCAGAACACCGCCGGGTCACCGGTGGCGCGGACGCGCGTGACGGCGAGCTTCACCCAGTCCCGGATCGGCGCGTCCTTGGCCTGGCAGGCGCGGAAGATGTCGCCGGCGGCGACCGCCTGCTCCAGCACCACGGTGCCGGCCTGGTCGACGATCCGCACCGTGCCCGTGGTAGGGATCTCGAAGGTCTTGTCGTGACTGCCGTACTCCTCGGCCTTCTGCGCCATCAGGCCGACGTTGGCCACCGAGCCCATCGTCGCGGGGTCGTAGGCGCCGTGCGCCCGGCAGTCGTCGATGACGACCTGGTAGATGCCGGCGTAGCTCGAGTCGGGCAGGACCGCCAGGGTGTCCGCCTCCCGGCCGTCCGGGCCCCACATGTGGCCGGAGGTACGGATCATGGCCGGCATGGAGGCGTCGACGATGACGTCGCTGGGCACGTGCAGGTTGGTGATGCCGCGGTCGGAGTCGACCATCGCCAGGGCGGGGCCCTCGGCGAGCTCCGCGGCGAAGGAGGCCTTGATCTCCTCGCCCTCGGGCAGCGATTCCAGGCCCTTGAGGATGCCGCCGAGCCCGTCGTTCGGGGACAGACCGGCCGCGGCGAGCGTCGCGCCGTGGGTGACGAACGTCTTCGGGAAGAAGGCCCGTACCACGTGGCCGAAGACGATCGGGTCGGAGACCTTCATCATCGTGGCCTTCAGGTGCACCGAGAACAGCACGCCCTCGGCCTTGGCCCGGGCGATCTGCGCGGTGAGGAACTCGCGCAGCGCGGCCACCCGCAGGACGGCCGCGTCCACGACCTCGCCCACCAGCACCGGCAGGGACGGGAGCAGGACGGTGGTGCTGCCGTCGTCACCCGCGAGCTCGATGCGCAGCGTGCCGGCCTCGGCGATGATCGTGGACTTCTCGGTGGAGCGGAAGTCGTCGGCGCTCATCGTGGCGACGTTCGTCTTCGAGTCGGGTGCCCACGCGCCCATCCGGTGCGGGTGGGTCCGGGCGTAGTTCTTCACCGAGGCCGGGGCGCGGCGGTCGGAGTTGCCCTCGCGCAGCACCGGGTTGACGGCGCTGCCCTTCACCTTGTCGTAACGGGCGCGGATCTCCCGCTCCTCGTCGGTCTTCGGGTCGTCCGGGTAGTCCGGCAGCGCGTAGCCCTGCTGCTGCAGCTCGACGATCGCCGCCTTCAGCTGCGGAATCGAAGCCGAGATGTTCGGCAGCTTGATGATGTTCGCCTCGGGCGTCCTGGCCAGCTCACCGAGCTCGGCGAGCGCGTCCTCGACGCGCTGGGCCTCCTCGAGATCCTCGGGGAAACTGGCGATGATCCGCCCCGCCAGGGAGATGTCGCGGCTGTCGACACTGACCCCGGCCGTCGCGGCGTACGCCTGGACCACGGGCAGGAACGAGTACGTCGCCAGGGCCGGAGCCTCGTCAGTGTGTGTATAGATGATGGTCGAGTCAGTCACCGATACTCCGCTTCGCGTCTGTTTCATCTGGGTATCAAGGTATGCCCTGAACGCCCGCTCCACCGGGGTCCTCGCCGGGCCGGGGCTGTCGGCAGCGGCACCCCACCGACCAGCATGATCGTTATATCGGGTCTCCCCGCGCGCGGGGCTCGGTGACGCTCCGGACAACCCGGGCACGCGGTCGCCGGCCGGTCCCGGACGGCCCGGCTCGCCGGCCATGGAGCCAACCTCGGGGCCAACCTCTCCAAACGCAACGCGACCATCTCCTCCGGACTCGCCGCGGTGGGGGCCGATGTAGCTTATTTCCTCGGCGACCGCGGCCGCCACATCCGGATCAGCCGCCGGCAACCGGGTGCGGGTGGGACGGCGCCGGGCAGGTGTTGGGAAAGTGTTGGGAAAGTGTCGAGCAGATGCTAGGTACTGCCACCCGCGGTGGCGGACACGACGCGGAGCAGGACGGTCAGGCGGTCCCAGGCGACGAGGGTGGCATCGTCACGCTCCTCGGTGGGCGGTGCCGCGGCGAGAAGCTGCACGGTTTTCACCGCCGCGTACAAGTACAGCGGTCGGGGCCGCCAGGCGATCAGCTGCGGGTACGTCTCGTCCAGCGCCCGGTGGACGAGGTACCGGACCGGAGCATCGGGGCGATGGTGCCCGGAATCCAGCTGGTGGAGGATGGCGGCGGCAGCGTCGATTTCGTCCGCGTCCGGGATCCAGGCGTAGGCCCGCAGGGCGGTCTCCGCTTCGGTGAGCGCCTCGCCCGCGGCTGCTATCGGGTCTCCGTCGCCGTGGGGCACGGGCGGCGGGGCCCAGTCATCGTCGTCGTCGGTCATAGGACCACCGTCCCTCACCGCGGGCGTCCTGGGCTGGCGACTGACGTCCTCCCCGCCCTGAAAGGTGGGCATCCCAACTCCTACACACCCACCAAAGGGGTGCGTGGTGGTGAGGTCCGCGGTTCACCGGCACGGCCGGTGCCATGCCTCCCCGTGCGTTCACCGCACGTCCTGCGGCAATATCCTGGGCGGCGTTGATGTCGGCGTTGCACCGAAACCCGCAGGCGACACCTGCGAAGATGACGACACCCGCGACGCCTCACCGGCCGTCGACCAGCGCGTAGAACTCATCTGTCCACGCCGGTGCCCCAACCGGCCCCAGGAAAGTTGATGTGATGGACGACGACACGACCGCGCAACATCGCAAAGCGGTGATATTCCGTGAGCTACACGAGCAGGACAGCCCGTTTGTCATGGCAAATGCCTGGGACGCCGGAAGCGCGCGCCTGCTAACGCAAGCCGGCTTTGTCGCCATCGGAACCACAAGTGCCGGGCTGGCCCTCAGCCACGGTGTGGCCGACGGCGCGAACCTGATCGACCGCACGCTGACTCTTGCCAACGTCCGTGCGATCGCCGCCGCAACCCCGCTACCGGTCTCCGCCGACCTCGAGAGCTGCTTCGCGCAGACGCCCAGGGACGTCGAGGAGACCGTTCTGCTGGCCGCCGAGGCTGGAGCCGTCGGGGGGTCCATCGAGGACGCCACCGGAATACCGCAGGCGCCGATCCTGGCCTTGGACGACGCCGTCACACGAGTCGGCCACGCGGTCGCCGCCGCGCGAAGCCTGCCCTTCCCCTTCGTCATCACGGCACGCGCCGAAAACTTTCTCTACGGCCACCCCGATCTCGAAGATACGATACGCCGCCTTCAAGCGTACGCGGCGGCCGGCGCCGATGTGCTTTACGCCCCGGGCCTACTGGGCCCGGACTCCATCCGCGAGGTCTGCAAGCGGGTCCAAGGCCCGGTGAACGTCCTGGTGGGCCCGCCCCCCGTTCCCGTCGGTGACCGAACTGGGCCTGCTCGGTGCCCGCCGCATCAGTTTCGGCTCCCTCCTGCCGCGTATCGCTCTCGCGGCCGTGCTGCACGCGGCCCGGGAAATCTACGAAGAAGGTACGTTCTCAGGCGCCGCCGAGGCGACACCCTATGCGCAGGCCAATCAGATGATGTCCTCGGAGGTGCGGTAGCGCGGGCGGAGGCGGCTGCTCTTCACCGCCGTACGGGTCCGCCGACGACCGTGCCGGCAGCACCACCGTCAGCGGTCCCCGGCCCATCGACGGTCCGCTTCGTCCCAGTCCTCGTTGCGCCTGTCCAACCCCTGCCGCCAGTTCTCGGCGTCCGAGGCACTGCCGTAGGGACCCAGGCGCCGATGACCGGGCGCATCCGGCGGGTTCTCCGCGCGTCCGTGGTCGAGACACCACCACCAGCCGGACGGGTTCCAGGCCGAACTGTCCACGGACCCGGACCCGGACCCGGATCGGGAACGGGAACGGGAACGGGCCCGGCGGCGCGCCGCCATCCCTCGTAGCCATGTCCACATAGCCGTCTCCTACCCGGGTCACGCGCGCCCGATCCCCCCGCGGCGATGTCGTTCCGGCCGAGCCGGACTCACCCGCTACGTCGACCGGCTCACCGGATACGTCGACCGGCGGTAGGAAGACGACGATGCGAAGACGACGATGACGAGACGACAACAAGGAGACGACAATGAGCCACGAAACCACGCCGTCGTACGCCGCCGAGACCCGGCCGTTCCCACTGGAGCCGACGCCGATTCACGTGCCCGACGACGTGCTCGCCGACCTCCAGCGGCGCCTGGAGTTGACTCGCTGGCCGCTCGACGCGGGCAACGAGGACTGGTATTACGGCGTGAACCGTGCCTACCTGCAAGAACTTGTCGACTACTGGCGCACCGGCTACGACTGGCGCAAGTCCGAAGCCGCCATCAACGCCTACGAGCACTACCAGGTCGAGGTCGAAGGCGTGCCGGTGCACTTCATGCGCAAGGCCGGAGTCGGCCCCGATCCGATCCCCCTGATCCTCACCCATGGCTGGCCCTGGACGTTCTGGCACTGGTCCAGGGTCATCGATCCGCTGGCCGACCCCGGCGCGTACGGCGGCGATCCCACCGAAGCATTCGACGTGATCATCCCCTCGTTTCCCGGCTTCGGG
>NZ_CDWRCL010000210.1:0-7333 GCF_977927575.1 Frankia sp. CcCS3 | reverse complement strand
GATCACAAGATCAGCGACAGATCCCGATCCCGATCCCGATCCCGAATTCTAACCCGTCCCTACCCGTTGTATTGGGTGGGTTCACCGACCTTCGGTGTCGTGCGCGGGACCGAACTCCGGGGAGCGTCCGGGCCTCGCGACGGGAATGACGCCCGCCTCCGCGGCACCGACGCCACCGGCACCGCTCGCATGGTGACCGTCCAGCACGAGACGGCGCTGTTCCTCGGCAGCGGTCTGCTCAACCTGTCGCATGGCACGGCGCAGGATCGGCGGAGCCATGACCGACGTGACGATCGCGACCAGAACGATGACCGTGTACGTCTCGGTGGAGAGCACCCCCAGCCGCACGCCGACGCTGGCCACCACGATCTCGATGACCCCCCGCGCGTTCATGCCGGCGCCCAGGGCAAGAGCCTCCCAGGGGGTCAGCCGGCTGGCCCGTGCCCCCGCGTACACACCGGCAAACTTGCCGAAGACCGCGACCGCGAGCACGATCACCGCCGCGAGCAGAACCCGGGGTTCACCCAGAGCGGTGAGATCGACACGTAGGCCCGCCGTCGCGAAGAAGATGGGCGCGAGCACCGCCATCACCACGATTCGCAACGGGGCGACACTGGCCTGATCCACCAGGCCGGACGACCCGAGGACGACCCCGCCCAGGAAGGCGCCGAACACCGCCTCCAGCTCCAACGCCTGCGTCCCGGCCGCCGACGCGAGCACCAGCACGGCCACGAAGGCCACGACCGATCCGCTCCTGGCGCCGGGATCGGCGCCAGCCCCAGCCCCGGCACCACTCGTGGCAATGATCCGTCCCAGCACGGCCCGGACGACGACCCGGCCGATCGTCAACGCGAAGATCCCCGCCCCGAGGACGTAAAGCACCGACAACGCCGTGTCGCCCGCCCGGACACCGGTGGTCGCCATCGCGGACACGACCGCCAGCATCAGCCAGCCAACGGCGTCGTCGATGATCCCGCCGGCCAGCGCGAGCTGCCCGACCTCCCGATGGGTCAGACGCATCTCCATGAGCGTCTTCGCCATCACCGGGATGGCGCTCACGCACATCGTCACCCCGAGGAACAGCGCGAAGACCGTCCGGTCGCCGTCGGGGCCCAGCAGGGAGGACGGCATCAGCACGCCGGTGGCGATCCCGAAACCCAACGGCAGGAGCAACCCACCGAGGCTGATCCGGGCGACGGTGAGACTGCGCCGGCGGATGATCCGCGTATCAATCTCGAACCCGCTGAGCGCGACCAGGAAGAGAACGCCGAGCTGTCCCACCGCGTCGAGCAGGTGAAACTGCGCGGCGTCACGCGGAAGCAACCAGTCCGAGAAGGCCGGCCACAGCGTTCCGAGCAATGACGGGCCGAGGAGCACGCCGACGCAGAGCTCCCCGACGATGGCGGGCATCCGCAGGCGCACGGCGAGACGCCCGAGCAGAATTGCCAGACTGAGCAGCACGGCGAGCTGAAGCAGGAACAGCAGCAGGGAATGCGGTGGGATCGAGGGGACGGGCTGGGCGGACGTGAGGGACAATGTCTCTCCTCGGACGTCTCGCCACCACTGACGGCGGCGAGGGCTCCAAGCCGACGTCCGACGACCGACGGCCGCATCGGCGACAGGCCAGCCGAGAGCCGGAATCCCGGATCACGGATTTCTCGTCATCCCCCGTCGCCCGCGCGCATGCGATTCGGTCGGCTGACGCCGCGGGCGCCGGCACTGGTACCGACGTCCCTCAAGAAGAAACCACAACGGACGCCGGGAAGTCCGCCGTTCGCGTCATCTCCCGCCGCATGGCGCGGAGTTGTGGAGGGGTAATCACGTTTTCCGGGCCGGCAACCGTGACCAGCCCTCCGCGCTTCCCTCCGCTTCACCAGCCTGCGCAGGCGGGGAGAAATCGGCTCAGATGAGGCCGAGCGCGCGGACCGCCTCCCGCTCCTCGGCCAGCTCACGCACCGAGGCGTCGATCTTCTCCCGGGAGAAGGCGTCGAGCTCCAGACCCTGCACGATCTCGAACCGGCCGCCGGACGCGGTGACCGGGAACGAGGAGATGAGCCCCTCGGGCACCCCGTAGGAGCCGTCGGACGGGATCGCCGCCGAGGTCCAGTCGCCCGCCGGGGTGCCGTTGACCCAGGTGAAGATGTGGTCGATGGCCGCGGAGGCGGCCGACGCCGCGGACGATGCGCCGCGCACCTCAATGATCTCGGCGCCCCGCTTGGCGACCCGCGGGATGAACTCGTCGGCAATCCATGCCTGGTCGCCGACCGCCTCGGCGCCGCTGCGTCCGCCCACCTCGGCGTGGAAGATGTCCGGGTACTGGGTAGCCGAATGGTTACCCCAGATCGTGATCTTCTTGATCTCGGTGCTGGGCACGCCGAGTTTCTTGGCGAGCTGCGCGATCGCGCGGTTGTGGTCAAGCCGGGTCATCGCGGTGAATCGCTCGGCGGGCACGTCCGGAGCGTGCGTCTGAGCGATGAGCGCATTGGTGTTGGCCGGGTTCCCGACGACGAGAACCCTGATGTCCTCGGCGGCCCCGCTGTTGATCGCCTCGCCCTGCGGCTTGAAGATCCCGCCGTTGGCGGACAGCAGGTCACCACGCTCCATGCCCTTGGTCCGCGGACGTGCGCCGACGAGGAGGGCCACGTTGGTGCCCTCGAAGGCCCGCTTGGCGTCGTCGAACACGTCAACCCCCGCCAGTAGCGGGAAGGCGCTGTCCTCGAGCTCCAGCGCCGTGCCCTCCGCCGCCCGCACGGCCTGCGGGATCTCCAACAGACACAGCTTCACCGGCGTGCCCGCACCCAGCAGCTGGCCCGACGCGATGCGGAACAGTAGCGCGTAGCCGATCTGACCGGCGGCGCCGGTTACGGTGACGTTGACGGGCGTTGAGCTCACTGGCTTCTCCTGGTGCAGATCACGGAAGATCGGGGTGCGGCCCGTGTCGTCCTCGTAACGATCCCGAGCCGGCTGGGTAACCGGTCCTGGACTGGAACGTCTTCTGCCGCCCCAGCGATGCTAGCCCGAGGCTAGTCCGAAGTTCTTGGTCAGGAGGCACGGGCGGCGCGGACGCAGCTCACATCGCGGCGCCGCGATGGGGCACGTGCTACCGGCCGATCTCGGTCCCGCACCGTGGTACGGGCGAGACCAGCGCGAAACGTTTCGCGTCCGCGGTGACCTGAAGGAAGGTGTAACAACGGGTGATCTGCCTGAAATGGGCGGCGAAGTTGACGGGGGCGGGCAGCAACCCGTCCGCGTCATAGCCGCGCACCGCCCGCAGGCCCCTGATGAACGTCTCCCGGCTGGGACATGGCCCGGCGGCCACCAAGCCGCGCAGGAACATGTCCGCCGAGATCCACCCGGACAGGGCCGCCTGCTGGGCCGGCGGGGACACCTGGGGCGCGTACTCCAGCATGGCCTGCAGGAACCGCTGGTGAGCGGGAGTCTCCTGCTCGAACGGCAGGTAGTCGACGAAACTGTAGACCCCGGCCAGCACTCCGCCGAACAATTGCAGGAGACGCTGGTCGTAGCCGGTGGGCGACAGGATGACCCGCAGATCTGCCCGGGCCACCCGGGCGCCCAGGACCACCTGGCCGAAGGCGGCGCCGGTGACGGCGCCGACCAGGACGTCCGCGCCGCTATCGCGCACCTTCCGGCCGATACCTGGGATGTCGACCGGCCGGGTCGCATCGATCCGGCCGAGCACCCGCACCCCGGCCGCGGCGAGGCTCAGCGCCATCTTGTCGGCGAGGGTCACGGAGGTCGCCGAGAACCCGGACTGGGCGATGATCGCCCGGTGGCCGCCGCGCTCGGCGACGAACTCACCCCAGGTCGTGACGGACGGCCCGTCGAAGATCATATTCGAGTAGCTGAACATGTTGTCGTTGTGGGTCCAGGCCGCTTCCAGCGAGGTACCGGTCACCGGTATTCGCCGGCTATTGAGATAACCAGCGGAACCACTGGCCACGGAGGTCGACTCGATGATTCCGAACACCTGGTCGTCCTCCACGAGCCCCTGGGCGGCGGCCTGGTTCCCGGCGGGATTCGAGGCGTCATCCCGCCAGACATAGATCACTTTTCGGCCATACACACCACCCGCCTTGTCCGCCACCCCGGGCCGGGCGTCCACCCCGGCCCGGAAGGACCGGAACAGTGACGCCGCGTTTCCGGTGTCCGGATAGAGCAGGCCGAATCTGATCGAGCCCGGACCGACGCCCGGCGCCGCGCAGGCCGGGGGCGCGGTCGGCCTGTCGGTGGAGACCCGGCAGCCGACCGCTCCCAAGACGATCAGGAGACTCACGAGCCCGAGCAGCGCGGCCCGACGGTCCGCACGACGGCGCCGAGGCCGGTGCGGCCCGGCCCCCAGAGCCGTGATGCTCCTCACTCCATCAAGCCTGAACCAGGAGGACCACTCTTCGGTGCCATTCCGTTGATTTTGTGAGATTCACCGAAGATCGATCGCTCCCGGTTTCAGGATCCGATCCTGCTTCGGGCTCCCCACGCGGTACCCCGTGGGGTGCGGCCCCGGTCGGCCAGGTCGGCCAGGTCAGAACGCCGCCGCGGCAGCCCGGGCGATGGCCTGGTCAAGGGGGGCGGGACCACCGCTCACCCCGACGGCCCCCACGATCACCCCGTTCCGCCACAGCGGCAGCGCACCGGGCAGACCCGTGACGACCGGTTCCGCCGGCGACGGACGCTCCCGTCCGACGCGGCCGTCACCCGTGGCAGGTGCCTTGCCGCCAGCGTGTCCCTCGCCACCGGTATGACTGACCAGCTGGGCCGGCGGAGCCCAGGACCGAGCCGCACACGCCTTGTCGACGGAGATATCCGCGGTCTCGAGCCGGGCATTGTCCATCCGGACGTGGGCAACCAGAATTCCGGCGTGGTCAACGACGGCAATGTTAACCGGTTGACCGAGGTGAACCGCATATTTCTCCCCGGCGGCGATGATCCGACGGGCGTCCTCGAGCGATACGGTCATCCGCGACTCTCCCCATAAAGCGGCGTTCCGGTGCGCTTGACCATAGGCCCTGGCTGACTGTCAGGTGGTGGAAGGCGCGCCGCGTAACCACCGTCGCGCATGGCACTCCCGAGTGGCGAACGGCAGGATACAGGTAGACACGGGGTATCCCCGGTTCCCCGGCAGGGAACCGGGGGTCAGGCCGCGGCGACGAACGGGAGGACGGCCTGGGGGCAGCGGTGGATCAACCGGCTGGAGAGATAGCCGCCGCCCAGCAGGTCCAGCAGAGCACCGGCGCCCGGATGATCCAGCCGGCCGACCCGGTGCAGGCCGCGCAGACGCAACAGACCGGGCAGGTGCGCCTCGATGACTCGCTGGTCGGGCCGGGGAGCTCCGTCGAGCCAGGTGTCGAACTGCGCGCCGGTCATGATTTCCCACACAACTGTGTCCGCGACGGCACCAGTGCCGTCGGTGACGGTCACCAGATGGGGTACCCGGATCAGATCGGCGAAGCCGCTGAGATCCGGCCGCACCCCGGCGGTGACGACGTTGTCACCGACCTCCGGCTCGCCGCCGGACCCGGGGGGGCCGCCGGGGGCGGGCGTACCGCCTGCTCCCGGCCGTCTCAGGGCATTGCGCAGATGAGAAGCGAACGCCAAGGCCAGCGCGCTGCGACCGGGCAGGCTGGCATGAGCGTGCAGGACGACGGCGTCGACTGCCGGTGCGCGTAGCCGCTCGGCCGCCGCGCGAACCAGCCAGGCCGGCTCGACCAGGACGAAACTGACCTGCGCGCGCCGCCGCTCCTCGATGGCGTCACCGCCGCCTCCCGACGGGGTCCGCACCCTCATGGACTCGTGAATCCACTGGCAGGTGATGAGCCCGTCGGCACCGGGAAGTGAGAGGAGCGGCAGATCCTCCGAGCTGAAGATCCGTTCAGGGATCGACGTGGGCATGCTGTCTCCGGTCCGGTTGGCCGGGAGCGACGCGAACGCGACCGCGGGCCGCGTGAGCGGGTTGCTAAGTGCAGGAGCGGGGCTGGCACCGTCTCGCCACGTGCCCGCCCGGTCCGGGCGGGCACCGCCCCCCAGACCACAATCGGCCACGGTGCCCACACCGTCCACGACCCGGCGTGGGCTCCCTGCAGGGGGAGCCCACGCGGCGATGGAACGTACCCGCCTCGTCGAGGCTGCCGGAACCGGGAAAGCCATGACGGGCTCAGCTACTGGAGCAGGTTGTCGAAGTCGCCGTCTTTGGCGCCGAGTATCAGAGCCTCGATTTCAGCTCGGGTATACACCAGAGCGGGTCCGTTTGGATGCCGAGAGTTACGGACGGCAACTTCGTCGCCCGGAAGCTTCGCCATTTCGACGCAGTTTCCCTGCGAGTTGCTCCGGCGGCTCTTCTGCCATGTCACGCGCTGCAGCGCCGCGGCAGGCATACCGCTGTAGATCTTGCTCATGTCGATCTCCTGAAGCCCCGGGAAGCCGTGCCGCCACGGCCCCGACCCACGCCGTCCGCTCGCTGTACCACCGACGGGCCAACCACCGACCGCCGACCGACTGCCAGCCAAAACCATGACGGAACACCCCCCGGAAGATCGTCCCACCATGTCAGCGTGTGCGACTGCACGAACTTCAGCTCACGATACAGCACGGTCGGGTGCACGTGCATCAAGCGGGCGACAGACGCCCGGCCCGATGCCTCGCGCTGCCGCGGCCTCCACGCCGAACCAGTCCCAGGACGGCCCCAGGGCAGCCCAATGAAAGATCAAGAGAAGATCAAGAGAAGATCAAGAGAAGATCAAGAGAAGATCAAGAGAAGATCAAGAGAAGATCAAGAGAAGATCAAGAGAAGATCAAGAGAAGATCAAGAGAAGATCAAGAGAAGATCAAGAGAAGATCAAGAGAAGATCTAACGGAAGTGCCAAGGATGTTGATGTAACCACCGAAAGCACTAAAAATCTTATCACAAACACCATAAAAACACCACGAATCTGAGCCCAGCCCGTCCATGGGGCTCCCCGAAGAACCATGGACGGGTCTCGACACCACTAGGCGAAACGTCCGAAAAATCCGAAGAGTGACGAATCCGATCCGTACACCGGGCACCCGTACGAGGCGGCCGCGGGCCGAGCCAGGAGAAAAAGATCCCCGACCTGGGGGAAAGATGCGCGCTCACGACGGGGCACTCCGGCTCCCCGGACGACGGGAGGCCGGCCGCGCGCGACCTGACTGTGCACAAGGTCATAGCCTCGGCGTAGCGAAAACCGTGGCCCTTCCGGTCCACTCGTGGCTCCGGGGCCCGCGACATAGCTGTAAAACAACGGGGGACACCTCAGGATCTGGATCTGTCGCTGATCTTGTGATCGAACTGGCCCTCTCA
>NZ_CDWRCL010000209.1:1560-7798 GCF_977927575.1 Frankia sp. CcCS3 | reverse complement strand
GTCACCACGGCCGCGATCAACGAATGGCTGCCCCGATAAACTTCCCAAACAGGCCCTAATGCGACGGAGCTTCCCGTGCCGCCGGAGCTCGCCGGGAACAGCCGCAGGCCACCCGACGGAGCACCTGTTCATCTCCGCACACTAATCTGACGTCTGTCGTGACCCGGATCATCTCGGGGGCGGGCTCCACGCGCGGGCGCCGCCCGCACGACCGCGCCGCCCGCACGACCGACGACATGCTCCTTGGGGGAGACGAAAGTGGACGAGCAGACCGCTGGGACCGATAATCCGCGGCCCACATCGCGCCTGGTAGTCGACGTGGTCCGCGCGCTGCGCGGATGGGTGGTGATGGCCGCCGGCGGCGTACTTCTGCTCGGCTGCTACCTGGGCGTCTCCAAGGAGACGGACGTCGCTTTCCAACTACCCTACGTGGTCTCCGGCGGTCTCGGGGGGCTGGCACTCATCCTGGTAGGAAGTGCGCTGCTGGTAGCCGACCGCTTCGACGCCGCTCAGGCCGCCCAGGCCCACACCGCCGGCCAGGTCGACGACCTACACTCACTGATCATCGCGGCGGCGGTCGCGGGTGCCGCACCCGAGGCCGGTCAGCCGGCCACCCGCCCCCAGGGCTCGTACCAGCAGACAGGCTCGTACCAGCAGACAACAGCCACGCACCAGCAGAACTCGCGCTTCGCCGCGACGGACCCCGGGGGCGGCCAGGCACCCGCCACGAACGCCACCACACCCGGCCAGCGCGCCTGACAGAGCCTGCGTTTCCCACGATGCCACGGCGCGGAAGGCGAGCAGTTCCGTGATCACATGTGACCCGGCGGACGGCGGCGACCGGACGGCCGGCGGCGGCAGGCTCCCAGGGAGTGCCCGGTGACCAGCATCGACCTGGGACTGGCGGGGATCTCCCTCGGGGCGATCGCAGCCCTGTCCGGTATCGGCCTGCTGGTCACCTACCGTACCAACGGGGTCCTCAACCTGGCCCAGGGCGGCATCGCCATGCTGGTGGCGTACGTCTTCCGCGAGATGGTGGTCGAGTGGGGGCTGCCGATCTGGCTGGCCGCCGTCATCGCGCTCGCCGTGCTCTCTCCCGGGATCGGCCTGCTGCTGGAGCGGCTGGTCTTCCGGCCGCTGGCCCGTCGCCGCGCATCGGCAGCCGAATCCCTGGTTGCCAGCCTCGGCGTGCTGGTCCTCACCCTCGGGATGACGGCGGGCATCTGGGGTCTGGGCTCGCGTAGCGACGCACCGAGCATCTTCCCGAACTCGTCGGTGCAGCTGTTCGGTGACACCCGGATCGGTGTCGACGCGCTGGCCGAGCTCGCGATGGTCGTGGTGTTCTGCGCGGTCATCGGCGTCATCGCCACCCGCACGGTGTTCGGCCGCCAGATCCGCGCGGTTGTCGACGACCGGCAGCTCGCCGAGCTGTCCGGTGTTCGCGCGGACCGGGTCGCCGCGGCCGGCTGGGCGGTGGGGACTACGCTCGCCGGCCTCACCGGCATCCTGCTCGCCCCCCGCTTCCAACTCACCCCGTACGGGCTGACCCTGCTGGTGCTGGAGACCTTCGCGGTGGTCGTGGCGGCCCGGCTGTCAAGCATGCCGGTGGCCGTCCTCACTGCCCTGGGCATTGCCGTCCTGCAGAGCGAACTCAAGCAGTTCACCCTCGACGGTGATGCGGGCCAGATCCTCACCGTCCTGCAGTCGAACCTGTTCATCGTCGCCCTGTTGGTCCTGCTGCTCGCGGTGCCGAAGCTGCGCGAGCTCGGCACCGGCGACTCCGGGACCACCGCCAGCTTCTCCAGCCGCGGCGCACCGCCGGCGGGCCCGGCCAGCCAGACCAAGGCCCGCCGTGACTTTCTGGGCAAGCTCGGCGGTGCCGCGCTGCTGCTCGCACCGCTCACCTTCGCCCCGTCCGATCTGCGTTCGGCGTTCATGGTGCCGGCGCTCGCTCTCATCTTCCTGTCGATGGTCATCGTCACCGGCTACAGCGGCCAGCTCTCCCTGGGCTCGGCCGGATACGCGGGCCTCGGGGCGCTGCTGTCACTCAAGCTCGCCAACGGTGACCTGTTCGGACTGCCGAAGCTGCCGGGCGTCGCGTCGATGTTCATCGGTGCCCTGCTCGTCGCCCCGATCGGTCTGATCACCGGCTACCCGGCGATCCGCCGCCGCGGCCTCACCCTGGCGCTGACCACCTTCGCGGTCGGCGCCGTGGTCAGCCGTTTCGTCTTCGAGCAGCCGACCTTCGCGACCGGCCTCTACCTCGACCCGCTGACGTTCTTCGGCTGGGAGCTGCCCGACGAGGCGTTCTACGTCCTTGAACTGGCCTGCCTGGGCCTCGGCCTGTTCTTCGTGGGTAATCTGCATCGCGGTCGGCTCGGTCGGGCGCTGCTCGCCGTGCGTGACCATGCGGAGGGTGCGGCGGCGGTGGGGGTCGACGTCCGCAACCTCAAGCTGCTGGCCTTCACCGTCTCCTCCGTCGTCGCCGGGCTGGGTGGTGCGCTGCTGGTGCACAGCAGCTACTCGTTCTCCGCCGACGACTTCGCACCGTTGCAGAGCTTGCTGTGGTTCACCGCCGTGGTCGTCTTCGGCGCCGACAGCGCGGCCGGCGCGATCATCGCCGCGGCGTTCATCGTCACGATCGACGTGCTGGCGCCGGCCGGGTCCTCGATCCTCGCCATCGGCATCCTCGCCCTCGCCCTCGGCTGGATGCCCGGCGGCTTGGCCTCGGCCGTCCGGGGTCTGTTGCGGCTGCTCGCCCTCCACCTCGCGGACGGCTTCGTCGATCCCAACCATCGGGCACCGCGCCCGGTGCCGGTGCGCATCTCCGCCGTCGGATACCTGCCGGCGACCACTGGCATCACCGGGATCTCCGGGATCTCCGGGATCGGCGCGCCCCTGGGGGCCGCCCGGCCCAGGCCATCCGCGAGCTGGCCCCCGGGCCGCTCCTCGCCCGTGCTGCCACCGGGCTCGCCGCAGCCGACCCCATTCGGGGCCAGCCTGCTGACCCTGGTGCAGGAGTATGCGGCCCGGTCGGGCGACGCACCGCTGGTGACCCCCGCGCCCCGCGGCGAGGGCGGTGGCCTGCCCGCCGACGTCTACCCCACCTCACCGGGTCACGTGGGCCACAAGCAGGGGGGTTCGGGACCCGCGGCGGCGACCTCCCTGCGGGACGGAGGCCGGGTATGAGTCGGCACGTGCTACAGGCCGTTGGCCTGGTCCGCCGCTACGGCGGTCTGACCGCGGTCGACCACGTCGACCTCGTCGCCCCCCAGGGCGTGATCACCGGTCTTATCGGCCCGAACGGTGCCGGGAAGTCGACGCTGTTCAGCCTGCTGACCGGGGTCGAGCAGCCCGACGAGGGCAAGGTCCTGCTCGACAAGAGCGACATCACGAAAATGCGGCCAGACATCCGGTCCCGGCGTGGTCTGGTGCAGACCTTCCAGGTTCCCTCGCTCTTCCCCACCCTCACGGTCGCGGACAACCTGCTTGTCGGCGCGGAGAACCGGCACCGGGACTATGCCGGCGGCCTGCTGGGCGTGGCGTCCAAGGGCCGAGGACACGTCAGCCGCCTCGTCGAGGAAACCCTCGGCTCTCTCGGCCTGTCCGACCTGCGGGACACCATCGCCGGCACGCTGCCCACCGGTGCCCTGCGGCTGGTCGAGTTCGCGCGAGCGATGTGCGCCCAGCCGGACATCCTGCTGCTCGACGAGCCCGCCAGCGGCCTGGACAACGACGAGACTGCCAGGTTCTCGCAGCTGCTGCGCCAGACCGCCGACGACGGGGTCGGCATCCTGATCGTCGACCACGACGTCGACCTGGTCTTCTCCGTCGCCGACCAGGTGTACGCCATGGTCGGCGGTCGGGTCGTCGCGTCCGGCGATCCCGGGCACGTCCGCGACGACCCAACCGTGCGGTCGGTGTACCTGGCCCAGGCTGCCCATCGCCACGATGAAACGGTCCTGAAGCAGCCGCAGGAGGCACCGTGACCACGGCGACAGCCGAACTCGAACTGACCGGGGCGCGGGCCGGCTACGGGACCGTGGAGGTCCTGCACGGTCTGGACCTCGCCATCCCCGCCGGCAAGGTCACCGCCCTGCTCGGGGTCAACGGCGCGGGCAAGAGCACCACCCTGCGGATGCTGGCCGGGCTGATCCCACTGCGTTCGGGCAGTCTGACCTGGCGCGGCGAGGACATCACCAAGATGTCCACCGTCGACCGGGCCCGCCGGGGACTGATGCTCGTGCCGGACGAACGGGCCGTCTTCGCCACCCTGTCGGTCCGGGACAATCTGCAGATCATCGCGGAAGCCAGCGGGCACCCCGACATCACCCCCGCGCTGGAGTCGTTCCCCCGGCTGCGGGAGCGGCTGACGCAGCGGGCCGGATCGATGTCCGGCGGTGAGCGGCGAATGCTGGCGCTCGCCCGCGCCCTGCTGGCCCGCCCCTCGGTCCTGATGGTCGACGAGCTGTCGCTCGGACTATCCCCGAAGGTCGCCGCGGACCTGTTCGGCTGGCTTGCGACGGTCGCCGCGTCGGGCACCACCGTCGTGCTCGCCGACCAGTACACCGAGCAGGCCCTGGCGATGGCGGACCTGGTCTACGTCCTGCACCGGGGCGAGCGGTCCTTCGCGGGCGCACCGGGGGAATTCCGGGCGTAGGGCCGCGAAAGGCCCCGCTGAAAGGCCCCGGTCGAGGTTCCCTCCGTGGCGCCGTGGAGGGTGCCCCGACCGGGGCCCGAGATCACTCGGGCGGTCCCGGGCGGTCCCGTGAGAGATCAGCCGGCCTGGTAGGGCAGATCCGGGACGGTGAAGCAGTTGGTGTTCATGTCCTTGACCTGGGTCACCCAGCCGCCCTGGTTTCCGTTCGCCGAGTCCTGCCAACGGGCGACGTTGAGGCAGTTCTGCTCCTGCGACGGCGGTTCAGGCAACTTCTTGAAGTTCCGGCCAGTCGGGATGAGCAGGCCGTGACCGTCGTAGTCCTTGCCGCTGTTCATGTACGCCTCGACGCAGGCGCGGGTGACGTCGGCGCCGCAGGACCGGATCGCGTCGGTCAGCCACTGGGCCGAGGCGTAACCCTCGAGCATCCACAGGTTCGTCTTGGCTACCCGATCGGGCGCGGCCGCCTGCAGATCCTTCTGGAACGTGGCGACCGCGGGAATCTGGGTGTCCGCATAGTTGGCGGTGCCGCCAGTAGAGTAGATCGTGTTCCGGCAATTCGGGGAGGCATTGTAGACCTGGCGGACGTTGTTGGCCCAGCCCTGCGGCGGGGTCACCTTCGCCGTGATCGGCATTTTCTGGGACTCAATGGCGTTGCACAGCTGAGCATTACCGCCGTCGTCCATCGCGTCGAAGACGATCTGGACGCCGCGCCGCTTGAGGTCGAGGACCGTCGCGTCCCAACTCGGGGCGCCGAGATTGATCTGCTCCTCGATGACCGTGTAGCCATCCTTGCGCAGGCCGTCCGCGATCGACTTGGCGTACCGCTCCGACGGGGCGACGTTGTAGTACACAACCCCGGCGACGTTGGTCTTCAGGTTCTGCTTGAACCAGCGGTAGGTCTCGGTCCCCGCGTAGAGCGTGCCGTTGTAGCCGGGACGGCTGCCGGTGCGCGGATAATAGCTGCCGTAGATCGAGTACAGGTGCGGATACTGATCGTAGGCTGCGGACACGGGCTGGCCGCCGATATCCGGCACACCCTTGGAGTTGATGTACTGTGCACCCGTGTAGTCGAACGCCGTCACCCCGGCGAGCGCGAAGACCTTCTCGTCGTCGACGAGCTTGTGCGCGCAGTTCGTGTTTCCGTCACCGGTGCCCTTGTCGTCACACTCGACGAGGTTCACGGTGCGCCCGTTGACTCCGCCCGCGGCGTTGAGCGCCTTGAAATAGGCCCGCGCCCCGTACAGTGAGGCGGAGAACGTGTCCGGCCCGAAACCGCTGTTCAGGCCGGCGATTGTACCGATCTTGATCTCGGTCGGCGTGACACCGATATCCGAGGCTGTGTTGTTCGACGCCCCGGCCGGTTTGTTGCCGGCCGAGGTCGTTCCGTTGTTACTGGCCCGGCTGCCGCAGGCGACGAGCGCCAGCGACGACAGCACAATGGCGGCGACGAGCGATCTCGCTCGCATGGACATGCTCTCCCCTGGTAGATCGGTGACGCTCGAAACGTTATTGCCGATCAACATCGTCGACGCGTCAACCTGACGACAGCCGGTCCCATTGCCGACTATGGGGACGTAA
>NZ_CDWRCL010000209.1:0-1110 GCF_977927575.1 Frankia sp. CcCS3 | reverse complement strand
CCTATGTACCGTTAATTACATCAATGGGCGTTACGGACAAACATTCGGCGCCACCAGCTCCGACGCACCGGTGCGGTGCTCACGCGATCGGCCGGTGCCTTCCCCGAAGTCGGGGTGCTCCCCTCGGCCCCGTCTTCCCCGCCTTCCCGGCGTGCGGTACCCCTGCTCGCCGGCTCGTGGGTCTCCCTGCTCGCGGCCGTCCCCGCGGGCAGGGGCGCGCCGGCTACCGGCCGGCTGCCACCCGCGACGCCGTCGGCGCGCTCCGTGGGAGCCCGCCGCTCCCCGGAAAGCTCGGTTACCGTACCGCCTGGCGACGGCGAGGCATGCGATGCACCACCTGCCGCATCGAGCGAGGCCGGGACGATCGTGCTGCCCAACACGGACATCGCCTCGTCCAGAGCGGCCAAGGCCTGGCCGATCGCTGTGACCGGATCCTCGGCGCGCTCCGGGGCCGGCACGGCCGACGCCGCACCCGCCTCGACCGCCGCCGCACCCGCCTCGGCGACCGGGTCGGGCTCGACGACCTCGACCACCAGCTCGGCGGCTGGCTCCACGAGCAGGTCCACCGGCTCGCCATCGACCGCCTGCTCATCGGTGCCTGTGGCCGTGACCGCCTCGGCGGCGGCGACGGCAGGCTCAGACCCCACAGGAGCACGTTCAACCGACGCGGAGACGTCGGGAACAGGCTGGGCCGACGAGGACTCGGCCGACGCGGACGCATCGGGAACAGGCTCGGCCACGGCGGGAGAAGTGACCCCCTCGGCGAACGCCGAGGGGGCGACGCCGGCGGATTCCGCGGCAGGAGCGGATTCCGGTTCCTCGGGCGGCGAGGTCGCCGCGAGCGCCAGACGGTTGAGAATCAGGCCGTCGGGACCCTGACCCCGGTCCAGCCGCCCCGCCTGCGCGAGCTTCCGGCAGACCTGGTTCACCGTGCCCCGGCTCGCCCCGATCGCCGCCGCCAACCTGCCGTCGTCCAAACCCGCGGGAACCTTGGCAAGCTGGTCGAGTATCCGGTCAGCAACAGTAGCCACAAAGCGGGACGGTATACGCCATCTCCTATTCGCCGACAAACGGGGTCACCCCACGGGATCTGTCGCTGATCTTGTGATC
>NZ_CDWRCL010000208.1:0-7375 GCF_977927575.1 Frankia sp. CcCS3 | reverse complement strand
TACGTGAATGTTTACCTTCCGCGAAGAGCCATGTGAGCCCGGGGCGGCCGGCCGTCCCGGGCTTCCCGCCGTGTCTTTTTCGACACGACACCCGGACCTCTTACTCACCCGCATGCTTCAGACGATGATGCCTTCGGCACGTCGGCCCGAGAGTCAGAGCCACGCCGCGAACCGGTTCCATCCCGCGGACATCGCCGGCCGCGCCTACGGGAACAGACGATCCCCCAGACGCGGCCCGGTGGAAAAGCCCTGCTCGTAGCCTTCTCCGCAGGCAGGCGTCGGCAGTACTCGCCGCGCCGGCCGTCGTCCCGGCATGGCAGCCCGACATGGCAGGAGGTTCCGCATGCGGTCCTGCCGGGCCCCTGCTCACTCCGGGTTGTCGAATCCCGCGAAGAAGTCGCGCGTACGCAGGACGCGAGCCGCCTCGGTGATCGAGCCGGAGAGCGACGGGTAGATCGAGAACGTATGTGCGATTTGATCGACGGTCAGACCGTGTTCGACCGCGAGCGAGATAGAGAGGATGAGTTCGGATGCACGCGGCGCGACAATAACACCGCCAAGCACGCTTCCACTCCCCGGACGGCAGAACAGTTTCACGAAGCCGTCCTCAATACCCATCATCTTCGCCCGCGGATTCCGCAAGAGCGGAACTGTGGTTACCTCGGCTGCGACTGCCCCGGTGTCCTTCATCACCTGCGTGACTCCGACGGTGGCGATTTCCGGCTCGGTGAAGATGTTGGACGACACCGTCCCGAGCCGCAAGGGTGTGACGGCCTCGCCGAGGGCGTGCCACATGGCGATACGCCCCTGCATCGCGGCGACCGATGCGAGCGGGAGGACTCCAGTGCAGTCACCGGCCGCGTAGACACCCGGCACCGAGGTCCGCGACATCCGGTCCACGTTCACATGCCCACCAGGCCCAAGCCGCACCCCCACGTCAGTCAGCCCGAGGCCCTTGGTGCGGGGTACCGAACCAACCGCCATCAGAGCATGGCTTCCCGTGACGGTCCGGCCGTCGGTCAGCTCGACGATCACACCGTCCCCGATGCGCCGTACCGACGCCGCCCGCGATCGGTTGAGCACCTCGATCCCACGCCGCACGAACACATCCTCGATGACCCGGGCAGCATCCGGGTCCTCCCCCGGCAGCACGCGTTCGCGCGAGGAAACCAGCGTGACCTCGGCGCCAAGCGCCCGATACGCGCTGGCGAACTCAGCTCCGGTGACGCCGGAACCGACGACGACCAGATGTTCGGGTATCTCCTTGAGGTCGTAGAGGTGTCGCCAGGTGAGAATCCGCTCACCATCCGGCTGGGCCGTGGGGAGATCGCGTGGTGAGGCGCCGGTCGCGATCAAAATCACATCGCCGACGAAGGTTTCACCGGCGCTGGTTTCGATTGCGTGCGGCCCGACAAGACGCCCAGAGGCGTGCACGACATCGACCTTCTCGCGCTCGAGCCGGCGCTCGATGTCCAGGGACTGGGCCTTGGCTAGATCACGGACCCGTTCGTACACCTGCTCCGCATCCACATTGACGACCTCCGGGGGCGTGAGCGGCCGGGTGCCCGAGTCCGCGCCGGTACTGATCCCCCAGGCCACGGGGGGCAACGCCGGTTCCAGCCCAGGGCCGAGACTATGCGGGCGGACACCCAGGCCGGGAGCCAGAGCAAGGTTCGTCATGGTCTCCGAAGTCGCGATCAAGGTTTTGGAGGGGACGCAGTCGGTGAGCACACAGGCACCACCGACCCCGTCCGAGTCGATGACGGTGACCGTCGCTCCGAGTGAGGCTCCAACGAGAGCCGCCTCGTAGCCTCCGGGCCCTCCACCAAGAATGATGATGCGAGTCACGTGCCCTCCCGATCCGGTATCGCTTCCTTATCATCTTGCCCCGCCGCCGCGGCCGCTCTCCTGCCGGTGCGGAAGGCTCCGTAGGATCGCAGACGGAGTCCGACATCAGCGATGTCAGGTAGGGCCATCTTCCTCCTTTCATGAGCGGAAATTACAGTTATAATCACGCACCGTAACCCTCCGAGAGATCACAATGACCTTGTACGCGGCTTACGCCGGCAACCTCGACCCGGCGCAGATGAAGGAGCGGGCCCCGCATTCGCCCGTGACCGGCACTGGATGGATCAACGGTTGGCGCCTCACGTTCGGCGGTGAGAACGTCGGTTGGGATGGAGCCTTGCCGACCATCGTCGAGGCTCCGGGTGCCCACGCGTACGTCCTTCTGTACGACCTCGACCGTTACGACCTGGAACGGCTCGACGTCTGGGAAGGCGCGGACACCGGCCTGTACACCCGCATCCGGGTGCGGGTCTCCACCCTCGATGGGGAGGCTCTCGCCTGGACGTATGTTCTCGACGCCTACGAGGGAGGACTCCCGTCGCGCCGGTACCTCGAGATGATCGCCGATTCCGCGGAGAAGGCTGGGGCACCCGCCGACTACGTGGCCGAGCTCCGTTCGCGACCGACTGCGTGACGCATCACGGCGCCGGTGGCGTCTGTGTCAGCAGATCGAGAGCCGCGCCGGCAAGCAGCTTCACGCCCACACCGATCGCTCTCTCGTCCACGTCGAAGCTACCCTGGTGAAGGTCGTAGGTGTGGCCGCCGGGTGTCCGAGTGCCCAATCGGGCCAAGGCCCCCGGCACGTGGTTCAGATACCAACCGAAGTCCTCGCCACCAAGCGATTGCGCCACCATGCTGGAGGCCCCGTGACCAAACACACGGTCGACGACGGTCCGAAGGACCTCGACGACATCCACGCTGTTCACCACGGGCGGCACGCCACGCCGGTAGTCGACCACGATCTGTGCTCCGTACGGTGCGATGAGCTGCTCGGCAACCTGAGTGACCAGCGCCGGCACGCTCTCCCAGGTCTCCCGGGACAAAGTGCGGATCGTGCCTCGGAGCTGACCGGTTCGAGGGATGGCGTTGGTAACGGTTCCCGCCTGCACCTGACCCCAGACCAGGGAGAGCGCCGACCTGGGATCGACTAGTCGCCCCAACGCGGCAGGAAGATCGGCCGCAAGGCGGACGAGCGCGTACACCAGGTCGACTGTGTTCTGTGGCCGGGAGGTGTGACCGCCGGGCCCGGCCAACGTGATTTCGACGGCATCGGCGGCAGAGGTGATCGGACCCGTCCGCAGACCGATCATGCCCAGGTCGAGCGCCGGATCGCAGTGCACCGCGATCGCCGTGGTCACCGGCTTCAGCACTCCCGCGTCGATGACGTCCAACGCGCCGCCCGGCATGAGCTCCTCCGCGGGCTGGAACACCAGGCGCACGGTCCCGGGCAGCGTAGACACGCGTGCGATCTCGGCAAGCGCGAGTCCGGCGCCGAGCGCCACGGTCGTGTGCACGTCATGTCCGCAAGCGTGAGCCACACCCGGAACGGTGGAGCGGTACCGCACGTCCTTGATATCCGAGAGCGGAAGAGCGTCCATGTCGGCCCGCAGCATGATCACAGGAGCGTCTGGATCATGATCGACGCCGAGACCGATATCACACCACAGGCCAGGAAGGTCCGGCAGGCGCTGCGGCGACAGTCCCGCGGCCCGGAGTCGCGCCTCGACCTGCTCGGCGGTGCGGTGCTCCCGCCGGCCGAGCTCCGGGTGGGCGTGGAGATCGCGACGCAACGCGATCAGCTCGGATTCGTGCGCGGCCACCCACCCGGCGACCGCCGCGGTCTCGTCAACCTTCATCTGCCGGCCGGGCTCCTCCCTGCACACGCCACGCGGGCCCTGAACGCGTGCGGTTCGGGGTATTCGCCGACGTGTCTAGCCGTCGACTACCGGACGGCCCATGTTCATCTCTTCGAGCAGGGTATCGACGACCCGGATGAGATCTCCACCGGCCCGCCGGGCGGCGTCCCGCTGCCGGGTATAGCTCGCGCCCGTCCGCAGGATGGTCAGCGCGTCGGAGAGCTCGGATGAACAACCGAGGCGGTGGGCGACCGGAAGCAGATCCTCCACGAGATCGGTGATCTCGTCCCGGACCGGCCGGATACCGCCCCGACCATCGACGATGATCTGTGCGTCCAGACCGTACCGGGCCGCTCGCCACTTGTTCTCCTGCACGAGCCATCGTTGCGGAGTCGGGAGGCGATACCCACGATCGATCTGGGTGTTCATGCGGTCAACCAGGCACTGCGCGAGAGCCGCGACCGCCCCCACCTCCATCAGGGACGGCAGACCATCGCAGACCCGCAGTTCCACGGTGCCGAAGTTGGGATGTGGGCGAATGTCCCACCAGACCTCGCGGATCGTCTCGATGGTGCCGGAGACAATCAGTGTCTCCATGAACGACTCGAAACCCGGCCAGTCCTCCAACGGGTACGGCAGTCCCGCGGTGGGCAGGCTCGCGAAGACCTGTGATCGGGATGAGGCCAGCCCGGTGTCTCCGCCCAGCCAGTAGGGCGACGACGCCGACAGGGCGAGAAAATGCGGGACATAGGCCATCAGAGCGTTCACGATCGGCATGACCTTGTCCGCAGACCGCACTCCGACGTGTACGTGGACGCCGAAGATGAGCAGCCGCCGGGCCAACCACTGCATCTGGCTGACCAGCCGGAAATAGCGATGATCCTCGGTGATGCGCTGCCCCATATAGTCACTGGCCGGATGCGTGCCGCTGCACATCAGCCCGATCCCGCGCCGTTCCGCCAGATCGCGCAGCAGCGAGACGGTTCCAGCCAGGTCCGCGGTCGCTTCCTCCACCGAGTCGCAGACCCCGGTGACGACCTCGATGGTCGACTCGAACAGCTCGTGCTTGGCCTTGGCCGCCTCGCGCTCCCCGGCCTTCGCCCGCAGCTCGTGAAGAATCCCGCTGGCCTCGCCGCGAAGTTCGCGCGATTGCTGGTCGACGAGCTGCAGCTCCCATTCGATGCCGAGACTGGTGCTCGACGACGACGAGAAAGGGATCTGCACCTAGCCTCCTCGGGTCGGGATCTCGGGGTCGGTACCAGCACCAGACAGCCGTCACCCACCGGCTCGGCTCACGGGCAGCAGGTCGGCTCACGGGCGGCAGAAGGTGACTACCCCATTCAGCCCGTTCCTACCCCACCACCCCCCACCGGGGAGCTGGCCAAAGGCTTGGTCGCGGCAATGCCCGGCCCGACCACCTCACCGCCCATCGGCCGGGCCCGACGCGCTCAGACGGCTACCGGGCCCGGTCCCGGTCCCGGTGCCGGTGCCGGTGCAGTGACCACCCGCACCCCCAGCTCACGCAGCTGACGATCGGTCACGGGCGTCGGGGCGCCCGTCAACGGGTCGAGTCCCGACTGGGTCTTGGGAAAAGCGATGACCTCCCGGATGTTCTCCTCACCGGCGAGGATCGCCACCAACCGGTCGATCCCCACCGCGAATCCGCCGTGCGGTGGCGCCCCGTAGCCGAAAGGGGTGAGGAAGAAGCCGAATCGAGCCTTCGCCTCCGCCGGCGAGATTCCGAGGATCCCGAAGATGCGCTGCTGGAGATCGCTCTCATGGATCCGGATCGAGCCAGATCCGAGTTCCCAGCCGTTGAGCACCAGGTCGTACGCCCGGCTACGCACCGCGAGCGGATCGGTCTCCAGCTTGTCCACATCGTCGGGGTGCGGACGGGTGAAGGGGTGATGCCCCGGCTTCGGCCGTCCGGTGCCGGGATCCACCCCGACGAACAGCGGGAAGTCGACGACCCACACGAACCGCAAGGGACCTTCGCCGGCCGGCGGGCGGCCCAGATCGTTGCGAAGCTGGCCGAGCACCTCGCAGGTGGTCGCCCACTCGTCGGCGACCAGGAGAAGAAGGTCGCCCGCCACCGCCGCGGTTGCCGCGACGATGCCGGCGAGTTCCTCGGCGGCGAGAAACTTCGCCACCGGGGACTCCAGCTCGCCGCCGGGACCGACCCGCATCCAGACCAGGCCCTTCGCACCCAGTCCCTTCGCCCGCGCGGTGAGATCGTCGAGCTTGCGCCGGTTGTGCGAGGCTGACCCGCCGGGTACGCGGATTCCCTTGACGGCCTCGGCCCCGGCGAACGCCTTGAAACCGCTACTCGCGAAGACCGCGGTCAGCTCTATGAGTTCCATGCCGAACCGCAGGTCCGGCTTGTCGACCCCGAAGCGGTTCATCGCTTCGTGCCAGGACATCCGCTCGATCGGCAGCACGGGGCCGCCGGTCACCGCCCGGGCCGCGGCCAAAACCGCCGCCGACGTCACGCCGAGCACGTCGTCCTGGTCCACGAAGCTCATCTCGAGGTCGAGCTGGGTGAACTCGTACTGCCGGTCGGCCCGCAGGTCCTCGTCGCGCAGACATCGGGCGAACTGGAAATAGCGATCCGTCCCGCCCACCATGAGCAACTGCTTGAAAAGCTGGGGTGACTGCGGGAGGGCGTAAAAACTGCCTGGGAACTGGCGCGACGGGACGATGAACTCCCGCGCTCCCTCCGGTGTCGAGGGCATCAGCAGCGGCGTCTCGACCTCGACGAAGTCCAGCGGGGCGAGCGCCGAGCGCATCGCCGCAAGAACCGCCGAGCGGATCCGCAGGTTGCGCTGCATCCGGTCACGGCGCAGATCGAGATAGCGGTAGGCGAGACGAATGGTCTCATCGACGGAGTCGGCTCGATCGTCCAGCGGGAACGGCGGCGGTGTCGCGACCGAGAGCACCTGCACCTCGCAGTCGCGTAGCTCGACCTCGCCCGTGGCCAGGGCGGGGTTCGCGGTCCCCTCCGGGCGGACGGCGACGGTACCGGTGATCCGCAACACGTACTCGGTCCGGACGTCGACCGAGCCGTCGACGACCGCCTGAATGATCCCGGAATGGTCACGCAGGTCGACGAAGGTCAGCGACTGGCCGTGCTGACGGCGGTGCGCCACCCAGCCACACACCGTCACGGTCTGGTCAACGTGATCCGATCGCAGATCACCGCACAGATGTGTGCGCATGGCCGTGCGCTGCCGCCCGCCCGAGGTGGCGGCCCCCGCCACCGGGATCGGTAGCTCGCCGGTGGTCGACTGGGTCGTAGTCATCGATCCGTTGTTCCCATCGCAGTCTGGTCCGGCCCGCCGGGTACTTTTCTCGCCAGATGTGTGGCGATGTCACTGCGCCCGTCGCGGGATCCAGTCCTGACCCTATCGGCCGGTAACCGCGAGACCGCCGCTCCCGGCGACCGCATGGGCCGGACAGGCCGGACAGGCCGGACAGGCCGGACAGGCCGGACAGGCCGGACAGGCCGCACGGGCCCGCACGGCGAGATCGTTCGCCGTTAGGGCCTGTTTGGGAAGTTTATCGGGGCAGCCATTCGTTGATCGCGGCGATGGTGACTGTTGCTTCGTAGCGGACGGCTAGCTTGTCGTATCGTGTCGCGACCGCCCGGTGGCGTTTGAGCCGGTTGATGCCGC
>NZ_CDWRCL010000207.1:0-7517 GCF_977927575.1 Frankia sp. CcCS3 | reverse complement strand
AGCCGGTATGTCGGAACAGCCGGCGGAACTTCCCGGTTATGGCCCGATACCGGCCGGCCTCGTTCGCGAGATGGCCGAGAACCCCCGGTGCACATGGCGGCGGATACTGATGGATCCGCCGGAAGGACGAGTCCTGGAGGTCAGCCGGCGTCGATTTCCCTCAGCCACTCTGGCTCGTCATGTTCGAACTCGAAACCCTACATGTGTCTTTCCGGGATGCGAGAAGCCTTCCATTCACTGCGATCTTGATCATACCAGGTCGCATCGTCGAGGTGGCCAGACGAGCGAGCGGGACCTCGGGCCAAAATGCCGGAGGCATCACCGGCTGAAACACGCGGATGAAAAGCGGCCCAGGCGTGGCGCCGAGGAAGGTGCTACGAGAAGACCGGGGCGGCCGGATACATCATCTCCCGATCAATCCACGCAGAAGGGATGGTCCGTGTGCCAGCCCAGGCCTGGACATTTCATCTGGACGAGCCCGGAGGGACGCCAATATGAGGTTTCACCCGAAGATTATCTCAAGGAAGTATTCCTCGAGGATGATGTCCAGTTCGAGTCGAAGCGGACCGGGGCCGAGCGACGGATGACGCCTCAGACCCGTAGATGACGGCGGAGCGCCACCGAAGCCATCGCGGCGGCGGCGAGCACACCGACCCCCAGCACGACGGCCGCGGTCTCCCAGACCGCCGACCAACCGAACAGGGGGAACATCGTCTGCTTCGCGAACCGGCCGTCCACCAGGTAGATCTTGGCCAACGCGAGCACGCCCGTGGCGAACAGCCCGCCAACCAGCCCCACCGCCGCGATCTCCAAGACGAACGGGGCCCGGATTGTTCCGTTGGACGCACCGACCATCTTCATGATGGCAGTCTCCCGCCCCCGAGCATGCGCCGAGATCCGGATCATCGTGTAGATGAGGGCGAAGGACGCCAAGGCCTGCACGGCGGCGAGGGCGAAGGCGCCCGCTGTGAAGGCGTCGAGGAACCGGTACAACGGGTCAAGCAGGCCGCGCTGGTCGCGCACAGCTTCCACCCCGTCGAGGCCGGTGTAGGTGACGACGATGTCGCGGGCCGCTCGCGGATCGGTGAGCGTAAGTCGTAGCGCCGCGGGCAGGTCGTCGGGTCCGACACCGGCGAGGACGTCGGGCGATCCACGGAAGTCCCGACGGAAACGGTCGTACACCTGCTGTTTGCTTTCGTACCGCACGTCGACGACCAGTGGATCCGCCGCGATCTCGGCCTCGAGGGCAGACCGCTCGCCTGGGGTGATGCCATCGGAGAGATCAACGACGACTTCGATCTGGTCGAGCAGGAAGCTGTCGATGGTGTGCACCTGCGCCCGCAGGAGCAGGCCCGACCCCAGCAACGCCAGGCAGATCGCGACAGTGATGATCATAGCGCAGGTCATCGCCAGGTTGCGGCGCAGGCCCGTCCACAGCAGCGACGCCAGCAGACCCGGTCGCATCAGCGGACCCGGTCGGCCGGCACCCGGGGCCCGGGCCGGGGAATCATCGGCACCACCAGATCATCCTGGTTGTAACGCCCGCGAGCCTCGTCCCGGATCAGCGCGCCGTCGCTCAGCTCGAGCACCCGGCGGCGCATCGCGTCGACGAGCGACGCGTTGTGGGTGGCCATCACGACGGTGGTGCCGGCCTGATGAACAGTGTCGAGCAGGTTCACGATCTCGATGCTGGTGTTCGGATCGAGGTTGCCGGTCGGCTCGTCGGCCAGCAGTACCCGAGGACGGCCGACGAACGCCCGGGCGATTGCGACCCGCTGCTGTTCGCCTCCGGAGAGTTCATCGGGATACCGGTCCGCCTTCTCCGCGAGGCCGACCAGGTCGAGTGCCTCCGGCACGACGCTGCGCACGACATGCCGAGGACGGCCGACCACGTCGAGGGCGAACGCGATGTTCGCCGCCACGGTCCGATTCGGTAGCAGGCGAAAGTCCTGGAAGACGCAGCCGACCAGCCGGCGCAGCCGGGGCACCCCGCGGTCCGGCATCCGCGCGACGTCACGGCCGGCCACCAGCACCCGGCCGGACGTCGCCCGTTCCTCCCGCAGCAGCAATCGCAGCAATGTGGTCTTACCCGATCCGGACGGCCCCACGAGGAAGACGAACTCACCGGCACCGATCTCCGCGGTGACATCGATCAGCGCCGGCCGGCCGCCGTTCGGGTACCGCTTGCTCACGGAACTCAAAACGATCATTGCGCCTTCCCGCACTCCCATGACTTTCAGTAGCCGCATGGTAGGGCGTGACGAAGGTCGGGGGCCGCAGGTTAACGCCCGACCGGAATCTCCGAGAACAGCCCCGAGCGGGTCACCGCTCGCCCGGTCGACCTTTGACGGAGCGGCACGCCACCGTGCGCGGGCGTAACGTGGAGGTCGATCGTGCGTGTCGCCAACGGTCGTGCTCCATCCGAAACGTCCGGGTGTTGTCCCCACCCCGAGGAAGTGCGACGATCGCCCGATCATGGCATCCGTCCCGGGTGAGAAGGAGGCGCTATGGGCAGCGAGGATCTCGTCTGCGCGCGCTGCGCCGGACTGGTGGTCGAAGGCCGGTGTCCCACCTGCCGCGCCTCGCGCGAGTACCTGCGCCAGAGCTTCTTCCAGATGTCACCGCAGGTGATCGTCACGCTGATCGCGATCGTGATGCTACTGACGGTCCTTGCCGCCCGTCACGTCTCCTAAGCCCGGCCGCGCCGCCGCGGCAAAGGCTGACCTAGTCGCGGGCCGCCCCGAATCTCCCCGTTGTCCTCCCGTGCGCTGCCTCGTCCTGGTCAGCGCCATTCTCGCCCTGGTGGGCCTCGGCGTATCCGCCTGCGGCGGGAATGGTGGCCGCCCCTGGCCGGCCGAGTCGTCGAAGCCGGCCACCACCGCACCGTCGGCGGGTCGCGACAGCCCGCAGCCCGAGTTGCGCATCATCACCACGGGTCTCGCGGCGCCCTGGGATGTCGCCTTCCTCCCCTCCGGGGACGCCTTGATCAGCGAACGGGACAGCGGCCGTATCCTGCGTCGCCCGGCCGGCAGTGGCGAGCCTACCGAGGTCGCCCGTTTTCCGGACATGGTGCACAGCGGGGAATCGGGGCTGCTGGGCCTCGCCGTCTCCCCCACCTACGCGGCCGATCACTTCGTGTACGCCTATTACACGACCCGGGCCGACAACCGGATCGTGCGGTTCCGGCTGACCGGGAACTGGGCGGGTTCCCCCGCACCGATCCTCACCGGGCTCGCGAACGCCCAGATCCACAACGGCGGACGGATCAGGTTCGGCCCGGACGGCCTGCTGTACGCGGGGGTAGGGGACGCCGGCGTGACCACACGGGCGCAGGACCGCGCCAGTCTGAACGGCAAGATCCTACGGATGCGTCCCGACGGAAGCGTGCCGCCGAGCAATCCGTTCCCGGGCTCGCTGATCTACAGCATCGGCCACCGCAACGTGCAGGGCCTGGCGTGGGATACGGCCGGACGGCTGTGGGCATCCGAGTTCGGCCAGAACAACTTCGACGAGGTGAACCTGATCATCCCGGGCGGCAACTACGGGTGGCCGATGGTGGAGGGCGTCGGCGACACCGACAAGGGCCGCCTGCGCAATCCCCTCGTCACCTGGACCACCGCCGAAGCATCCCCGAGCGGCGTCGCGATCCGTGGAGACACCCTGTACGTGGCGGCGCTGCGCGGACAGCGGCTGTGGGAGGTGGGCCTGGCCGGTGACCATGTGCGTGGCGCCCCCCGCGCGGCGTTCACCGGTGAGCTGGGCCGGCTGCGCGCGGCGGTGCTCGCACCGGACGGATCGGTATGGATCATCACCAGCAACACCGACGGCCGAGGGGACCCGAGAAAGGGGGACGACCGGATCCTGGCGCTGCGCTGAAGGTCCGGGTGGACGGGCGACCCGACGGCGGGAGCGTCAAGCCGACACCGTGGGCTCCACCGGAAGCGGCTCCGCCGGGACCGCCCCGACGGTACCCATCACGCCGATAATTCGATCACGTAGCGAAACCACATCTCCGATTACGATGACCGCGGGAGAACTGATCGCGGCTTCGGCCGCGAGCCGGGCGATATCCGCCAGGGGCCCGGTGATAATCGTCTCGTCGGCTGTCCCGCCAGCGTGGATCACCGCGGTCGGAGTCTCCGGCCGGCGGCCCCGCTTCACCAGCTCGTGACTGATCTCGGGCAGTGCCCCGACGCCCATCAGCACGACGACTGTGCCCGGACCGGTAGCGAGCGCGTCCCAGTCGGCGGTGGAACCGGGATGCGACGGATCGATATGGCCGCTGACGACAGCCACGTCCTGGGTGATGCCCCGGTGGGTCACCGGGATCCCGGCGAGCGCGGGGACCGCGACGGCGCTCGTCACCCCGGGGACGATCTCGCAGGGCAGGCCGGCCGCAGCGCAGGCCAGGGCCTCCTCGCCGCCACGACCGAAGACGAACGGATCACCGCCCTTGAGCCGGACGACGCCGAGCCCGCGCAGTCCCCGATCGACGATCACCGCGTTGATCTCGTCCTGGGTCAGGTTGTGACCGTGCGGCGCCTTGCCCGCATCGATGATCTCGGTACCGGGTCGCACCTCATCCAGCAGCTCACGGGGAGCCAGCCGGTCGACCACCACGACATCCGCAGCCTGGAGCAGCCGCAGACCGCGTACGGTGATCAGATCCGCCCGCCCGGGACCGCCACCGACAAGGGCCACCCATCCGCCCGGGGCTGTCTGCACACCGGTCATCTTCGTCCCCTCCCGCGTCGGCTTTCTCCCAGTGTGCGGCCTGACCAGCCCGTTCGGGGCCGATCGCCGCAGCCGACCATTCCGGCTGACCGGCCGGCTGACCGCCTCAGCTGACCGGACGGGCCGCCGCGACGGGGCCGACCAGCACCCGACCGTCCTGCACCTGCACCGGGTAGACGGGGAGGCGCACCCCTCGGCATCGAGGCACTCCCCCGTCACCAGATCGAACGCCTGCTTGTGTAACGGCGAGAAGACCACGGCCCGGTCTCCGCGGGAGCCGACGAGACCCCGGGAGAGCACGTTGGCCAGGCCGATCGGGTCGGCGTTGCCGACGGCGAGCACGGGACCGTCGCTCAGCCGGAAGATGGCCACCTGGGCGCCGTTGACGAGCGCGGCCACGCCGCGATCGGGAGTCAGATCGTCCAGGGCACAGATGTCGGTCCAGATCATGGCGGCCTCCAGATCGTCCGGGATGCGCTTACTTGCCTATCCAGAGGCTTTTGGGGACGTAATGAAGTAACAAATACGTGATCGAGATCATCATCGCAGGTCACAGGCCTGTGGAGGGTTCGAAACGCGCAAGTTATTTCATTTCGACTCCTTTGTGTCCGTTTCGTCCCTCTGGATAGGCAAGGAGCCTGGATAGGTAAGGAAACGGCCAGCCACCACGGGGAGCGTGGCACCGGCGATGAGGGCTGCCCGCTCGGCCGGGCGGGCCGGCCGGGGCTGGCCGCGTTCGAGGAGGTGGATGACGTCGGGGTCGGCCGCCTCGGGGGCGTTGACGAACGAGGCGAACCGGCGCAGTGCGACCGGATCGGCCAGCGTCGTCTTCCACTCGTCCTGATAGGTCGCGACGTGGTGGGCCATGGCCGTGTCGAGTTCGGCGCAGATGCCCAGCGAGTCGTCGACGATGACCTCGCGGACATGTCCGAGGCCGCCGTCGAGGCTCTCCACCCACGGCGCGGTGCGCTGGAGGCGATCGGCGGTGCGCACATAGAACATCAGAAACCGGTCGATGTAGCGGACGAGCGTCTCGGTGTCGAGGTCGGAGGCGAACAGCTCCGCGTGCCGGGGCCGGTGACCGCCGTTGCCGCCCAGGTACAGGTTCCAGCCCTGCTCGGTGGCGATCACCCCGACGTCCTTGGACCGCGCCTCCGCGCATTCCCGGGCACAGCCGGAGACCGCCATTTTGATCTTGTGGGGAGATCGCAGGCCGCGGTAGCGTAGCTCCAGGTCGACGGCCAGCGTGGTGGAGTCCTGTACGCCGTAGCGGCACCAGGTCTCCCCGACGCAGGACTTCACCGTCCGCAACGCCTTGCCGTAGGCGTGTCCGGACTCGAGTCCGGCGTCGGTCAGCCGCTTCCAGATCTTCGGCAGCTGCTCGGCCCTGGCGCCGAAGAGGTCGATGCGCTGCCCACCGGTAATCTTCGTGTAGAGGTTGAAGTCCCGGGCCACCTCGCCAATCAGGATGAGCGTCTCGGGCGTGACCTCGCCGCCGGGCAGCCGGGGGACGACCGAGTACGTGCCGTCCTTCTGCATGTTCGCGAGCATGTGGTCGTTGGTGTCCTGCAGGGCGGCCTGCTCGCCGGCCAGGACGTACCCGTTGTAAAGGGAGGCGAGAATCGAGGCCACCACCGGCCGGCAAACCTCGCAGCCCCGGCCCCGACCGTGCTCGGCGATCAGCTGCGAGAACGTCGTGATCCCCCGCACCCGGACGATCTCGAACAGTTCAGCCCGGCTGACGTCGAAGTGCTCGCACAGCGCCTTCGATACCTCGATGCCCGCGGCGGCGAGCTGCTGGCCGAGGATCGTCCTGAGCATCGGCCAGCAGCTGCCACAGCTCGTGCCCGCGTTGGTACACCCCTTGATCCCGGCGACGTCGGTAAGGCCGTTCTCGCTGATCGCGGCGCAGATCTGGCCGTGGGTGACGTTGTTGCACGAGCAGATCTGCGCCCCGGCGGGGAGCGCCGCCCCGGCCCCGGAGCCGCCGGCCCCTGCCCCGTCGCCGTCGCCGGCCGGCAGGATGAGCCGCGCGGGATCGTCCGGCACGACCCCGGCGGAGCCGACCATGGCCCGCAACATGCCGTACTCCCCGGCGTCGCCGACGAGGATACCACCGAGGACGCTACGCGCGTCGTCGGAGAGCACCAGCTTCTTGTAGACCTTGGCCACCGGGTCGGCGAACGTGATAGGCAGCGCACCGGGAGTCGTCCCGAAGGCGTCCCCGAAGCTCGCGACGTCGACGCCGAGCAACTTGAGCTTGGTCGACATGTCGGCACCGGTGAAGGTCGCGCCGCCGCCGAGCAGACGGTCCGCGACGACCTCGGCCATCGCGTATCCGGGTGCGACCAGCCCGTACACCCGTCCGGCCGCCAGGGCGCACTCGCCGACGGCGTAGATGTGCTCGTCGCTGGTGCGGCAGCCCTCGTCGACGACGATGCCGCCGCGATCCCCGACGTCGAGTCCGCACTCGCGGGCCAGGGCGTCCCGCGGGCGGATCCCCGCCGAGAACACGACGACGTCGGTGTCGAGGCCGGCCAGCCCCTCGGGGTGACGGGCGAAGACCATCCGGGTGACCCGCCCGTCGGGATCGGCCTCGATCCGCTCGGTGGCCGTGTCGGTGTGGACGCCGATCCCGAGCCCGGTGATGTGGGCTCGCAGCGTCTGCCCGCCGGCCTCGTCGACCTGGGCCGGCATCAGCCGGGGCGCGAACTCGACGACGTGAGTAGCCAACCCCAGGCTACGCAGCGCGTTCGCCGCCTCTAGGCTTGTCTTCCGCACGT
>NZ_CDWRCL010000206.1:0-7550 GCF_977927575.1 Frankia sp. CcCS3 | reverse complement strand
TCACACCAGGCCGGTCATCACAGCGCGATACCAATAGACGATCATGAGAGGGCCAGTTCGATCACAAGATCAGCGACAGATCCACGGAACTGCCCCCGTCTCATCGGCGCGGCGCGGTGTCGGACTTCGTCCTTCAGGAGGTGGCGCTCGTCCTCGGACACTCGGCACCGGGAGCGGTCGAGGAGCACCAGCTCTTCTCCGACCTCGGATTCGATTCGCTCACCTCGGTGGAGCTGCGCAACCGGCTGGCCGATGCCACTGGTCTGCGGCTGCCGCCATCCCTGATCTTCGAGCGCCCGACACCCAAGGAACTGGTGGAGCACCTGGCCACCCTCCTGGTGGCCGCGCAAGGGGCGTCCTCGCGCGCCGCCGACGTCGACTTCTCCGCCGAGGTCCACCTCGACGAGGGTATTCAGCCCGCGGGCGAGATCGACCGGGTGGCCACCGACCCCGCCGAGATCCTGCTGACCGGCGCCACCGGCTTTCTCGGCGCGTTCCTGCTCCGTGATCTGATGCGATCGACGACCGCCACGGTGCACTGCCTGGTGCGGGGAGAAGACCGGGCCACGGCGACCCACCGCCTGCGGGAGAACCTGGCTTGGTACCAGGTGCGGGAGGACATCGATCCGGCCCGTCTGTCCGTCGTCGTCGGTGACCTGGCCGCGAGCCGACTGGGCCTGGCCGAAGCCGGGTTCGACGACCTCGCCCGCCGGGTCGACGTCGTCTATCACGCCGGCGCGACGGTCAGCTGGCTGCGGCCCTACACCGAACTCGCGCCGACGAACGTCGGCGGCACCCGGGAGGTGTTGCGGCTGGCCGCGGCACACCGCACGGTTCCGGTCCACTACGTGTCGACGACCGGGGTGTTCCCCGCTCCGAGCCCTGACGCGCGCGCGGCCACCGTGACCGACCCGACCGGGCCGGCGCACCTGCTGCACAACGGTTATCTGCAGAGCAAATGGGTCGCCGAGCAGATCATCGGTCTCGGCAGGGACCGCGGACTGCCCCTCTCGGTGTACCGGGTGGATGTCGTGTGCGGCGACCAGATGACCGGCGCCTGCCAGACCAGGGATTTTGTCTGGTTGAGCCTCCGGGGAATCCTGGAGGCCCAGGCGGTGCCCGAGAGCCTCGCCGGCGTCGTCCACATGGTTCCCGTGGACTACGTCAGCACGGCGATCGTGGCTCTCTCCACGCTGCGGGACACCGCTGGCCGGACCTTCCATCTATACAACCGGCAGAATCAGACGTTCGCCGAGTTCGTCGATCACCTCAGATCCTTCGGATACCACCTGCCCGCGCTGGACTGGGACTCGTGGTCGGCCCGCGTGCGCGGGGACCGGAAGAACGCGATGTTCCCGCTGCTGGACTCGTTCGAGGGAATTAACGCAGGCAACGGCCTGGCCACCTATCCGCCGATCGATGTCTCGGACACCGAACACGCGCTGCGGGAAACCGGCATTGAATGCCCGGCGGTCGATCGTGGCCTGTTCGAGAGATATGTGATCTTCTTCGTCAAGGCGGGCTATTTTCCGCCCCCCACCCTTTAGCACGCAGCAGGGGAGTGACCGCATGGCGGAAACATCTGGACGTGATCGTGTGGTTGTGCTCGGCGCAAGCATGGCCGGGCTGTTGGCAGCGCGTGTGCTGGCGGACCGGTACACCGAGGTCGTCCTCGTCGACCGTGACGACCTCACCGGGCACGACGCCGCCGGGGGGCACCGTGACACCCGACGAGGCGTCCCGCACGGCGAGCACCTGCACAACCTGCTGGCCGCTGGTCTCCTCGTCCTGGAGGAACTGTTCCCGGGGATCACCGAGGAGCTGACAGCGAACGGCGCAGCCGCAGGCGACGGCACCGGCAACACGCGGTGGATCGTGAACGGCCGGCGCCTGCCCAAGCCGCAGTCCGGTCTGCCCCTGCTGTCAGTCAGCAGACCGCATCTGGAGCGGCGGGTCCGCGGGCGTGTGCGTGCGCTCGCGAACGTGACCGTGGCGGAACGCACCGAGATCACGGGGCTGCTGACCAGCCCGGACCGGTTGACCGTGGTGGGCGCCCGCGTCCGGCGGGGGGAGACCAGCCGTGATCTGTTCGCCGACCTGGTCGTCGACGCGACCGGCCGACGCACCCGCACGCCCGTGTGGCTCGCGGAGCTCGGCTACCCCGAGGTCGAGGAGGAGCAGCTCCGGGTCGACGTCGGCTACACCACCCAGTACTATCGGCTGGCGCAGGACCGGATGGTCGACGAGGTCTCCATCGACGTCGGCGCCTCGCCGGAGATTCCACGAGGGGCGCTGTGCGCCAAGGTGGAGGACGGCTGTGCCGTCGTCACCGGCTACGGCATCGCCGGCGCCTACCCACCCCACGACTCCGCGGGCTTCCATGACTTCCTGAAATCGCTGGCCAGCACCGACATCTACGACGCGGTGCACGATCAGGAGACTCTCGGGGAGCCGATCGCCTACCGCTTCCCGGCCAACCTGCGACGCCGCTACGAGCGGATGAGCTCGCGCCCTGGCGGGCTACTCGTCATCGGCGACGCCGTATGCAGCTTCGACCCGGTATACGGGCAGGGTATGACCGTCGCGGCCCTGGGATCCAAGGTGTTGCGGGACCACGTCGACCGGTCGGGGGCGGTCGAGCCCGGCAGGTTCTTCGCCGACCTGGCGGCAGAAGCCGTCGACCATGTGTGGGAGCTGACGACCGGGGCCGACCGCGTCTTTCCTGGTGTGGGCGGTGACCTGAGCGAGGAACAACAGGCCGAGCTCGCCTTTCTCGACCAGCTGCTCGAGGCCGCGCGGCGGGATGAGCACCTGCTGGTCGCCTACGCCCGGGTGGCCTACCTCCTTGACCCGTCCGAGGCGCTGGCGGCCCCGGCGATCCAGGCGGCGGTGGCCCGGGCTTTGGAACAGACCGACCAGGGCTAGCCGCATACCGGCACTCCGAACGGACCAGCACCCGCCCCCGGGGGACCCGCGGGAGCACAACCACCGCCGCGGCGTGCGCTGCCCACGGTTCGCGACCTACCGGCTCCAGCGGGCGAACCCGCCCTGTCGGACAGGATTACGGGACACGATCCGCGCCGTGGCTGGTTGTTCACCGGTAATCGGGTCGATTCCTCTCACGTCTATACACGATTACCGACACAAGACCGGATCGAGGAACGCTCGCTGCTAGCCTGCGAGCAGGTCCACGCCATATGCCGTCAGTATACGAATGGAGCAAATGTGCCGTGACCGAAACTCAATACGCACTGGTACGTGACATCAACCTGCACCAGGAGGCCTTCGGAGCCGCTTTCAACTCCGGTGACGCCGCCGCGGTCAATGCGATGTACACCGACGACGCGGTCGGGATGTGGGAGCCGGGAAAGCCCCTCCGCGGCCAGATCCGCCGCGACTACGTGGCTGAATTTCTGGCGACTCGCAAACCGTCCGTGGAAGCGACGGTGCGCCAGAAGCTGGTGGTCGGCGACACCGCCATGCTTGTGGTCGAGTGGCGGATGGACACGATCGGCGCAAACGGCGAACCCGAGCCGCTGGACGGCGTCGCCATCGACGTCCTGCGTCAGGGCGAGGACGGCTACTGGCGTTACGTCGTAGACAACCCCTTCGGTGTCAGCGGCCCGTGGGCCGCCGAGGACGAGGGACGGGAATAGATCGACGCACGAAACGCGGACGCGGGTCACATCACCGCGCTGGCACGCCTGGGACCGGCGAACGAACGATCACATCCATCGCGGCGGACGCCGCACGACATCCGGAGAAGCTCCTGTGTCCACCCCCTCAGTCTCCGCATCGCCGGTCACCGTCGTCGGACTCGGCCTGATGGGCCGCGCGCTGGCGGCGGCCTTCCTGTCCAACGGCCACCCGACCACGGTCTGGAACCGCTCGGCAGGGAAGGCAGACGATCTGGTCGCCAACGGCGCGACCCTCGCCCCATCGATCAGGGCCGCGGTCGAGGCAAGCCCACTCGTCGTCATCTGCGTCTCCGACTACGACGCCGTGCACGAGCTGCTGGACCCGGTCGGCGCCGCCCTGGACGGCCGGACGCTGGTCAACCTGACCACGGCCAGTTCCACTGTGGCGCGTGAGACCGCCAGCTGGGCGGCCCAGCTCGGCAGCACCTATCTCGACGGCGCGATCCTGGCTCTCCCCCAGGCCATCGGCACCGCCGAGGCCACGGTGCTGTACTCCGGACCGAAGGCGGCCTTCGACGGGCACCTGGCCACCCTGCAGGTACTCAGCCAGACCGGGACCGTCTATCTCGACGAGGACCACGGTCTGTCCGCCCTCTATGACATGTCCGTCCTCAGCATCATGTGGGGCGTCCTCAACACCTTCTTGCACGGTGCCGCGCTCCTGGGCACCGCGAGTGTTCCGGCGACCACCTTCGCGAGCCTGGCGGTCACGGCGATCAACGTCACGGCCGACTACGTCACCGCCTACGCGCAGCAGATCGACGAGGACAGGTTCCCGGCCACCGACGCCACCGTCAACGTCCACGTGGGCGGCATGGAGCACCTCGTGGAGGAGAGCAAAGTGCTCGGCGTCAACGCGGAACTCCCGACCTTCTTCCTGGAGCTGGCGAAGCGCGCGGTGGCCGACGGCCACGCCGAGGACAGCTACGCGGCGCTGATCAAGCAGTTCCGCAAGCCCTCCGCCTGACCCAGCCCAGCCACCCGGAACGGCGTGGGGAATCCGAGGCGCAGGCCGCATGCGCCGGATTCCCCGCACGTCCGGAACGCGGCGACATCCACACCGCCTCGACGACCACAGACCGTAACGCGGGGGGATTCACCTTGACCACGCATGAAGACGGAGCGCACACAGGCTCGTCCATCCGTTCGTTCTCTCGCAGGACCGCGCTCAGGGCAGGTGGCCTGGCCGTCGCCGGATCCGCGCTCGGGGTCGGCCTCCCCGGTGTGGCCGAGGCCGTCGAACAGGGCCACGCGGGCCATCGCGACTACGACAACATCGTTGTCGGGGCCGGCCTGGCCGGCCTCACCGCCGCCCGCGAGCTGCGGCGCAAGGGACAGCGGGTGCTTGTGCTCGAGGCACGCGACCGCATCGGCGGGCGGACATGGACCGACACCTTCAACGGCTCTGAGATCGAGCGCGGCGGCGCCTGGGTCGACCCGCTGCAGCCCCATGTGTGGCGCGAGATAGCGCGCTACGGCCTGTCGGTCGTGGCCGACGCGGGACCCGAGCGCGTGATCATGCCAACCCTCACCGGATTCGCCGAGTACGACCCGGTCGAAGCCTACACCCGGCAGGGCGAACTCTTCACTCCTTTCTTCGACGGCTCACGCGACTACTTCCCGAAGCCGTACGAACCGTTCGCCCGCGAGGATCTGATCACACCGCTGGACCGGCTGAGCCTGCGCGACCGGCTCGACCAGCTCGCCTACCCGCCCCAGGACGAGATCCGCATGACCAGCACCACCGCGCTCTACGGCGCTCCGAGCGCGCGCGGCTCGATGCTCCAGCTGTCGCAGTGGTGGGCGCTCGCGGGCTGGAACTACCAGAGCTTCTCCGGAGTGAACACCTTCCGCATGGAGAAGGGCACCATCGCCCTGGCCGAGGCCATCCTGAAGGACGGCAGTCCAGACCTCCGGCTCAACTCCCCCGTCACGTCGATCACTCAGAGCAATGGAAGGGTGCGGGTAGGGACCCGCACGGGGGCGACCTACACCGTGCCCGAGGTCGTCATAGCCGTCCCGGTCAACGTCTGGAAGACCATCAGCTTCGGCCCGGCGCTGCCATCGGAGTACCGCAGGGCAAGCAGCCAGGGCTACGGTGTGCCACGCCAGAAGAAACTGTGGCTGGATCTCACCAGTCCCACGGACCGGTTCATCGCCGAGGCGCCCGAGGGCTATCCCCTCGTCATCATGGGCCGGCTGAACGAGAACGCGCCGGTCGTCGCCTTCACAGTGGACGACAGGCTTGACGTCGGCAACCGTGCCCAGGTCGAGGCGGCGGTACGCAGGATCATCCCGGACGCGCAGCTTCGCAGGCACACCGTGACGGACTGGCAGGCAGACCAGTACGCCCTCGGTGGGCCCGCGTACCGGCAGCCCTTCCAGCTCACACAGCTACACCGTGCGATCAGCCAGCCCTTCGGGCGGATCAGATTCTGCGGCGACGATCTTGCCCTTGGCTGGAGCGGGTACATGGACGGCGCCATCGAATCGGGTCTTCGGGTCGCCGGTTCACCAACGTTGTCCTCGTCGTCGCCTGCGGCGCCCGAGGGTCGCCGCCCGGTGACACCCGAAGTCGATCACAGAATCTACCGCCCCGTCCATCGTCTGTGATCAGCGATCCAACGGCAGTGAGATCGGGAGTAGGCCATGCCAACGACGAACCAATCCGCGACCGAGGCTGTGGACTCGCTGTTCTCCTGGTTCCGGGAGATGCACGACCAGCATCCGATTCATCACAGTGAGGAGTACGGATGGCAGTTGTTCCGGCATGCCGACATCGCCCATGTCCTCACCGATCCGAAGACGTTCTCCTCGGAGACGGTGCGACTGTTCAACGAACCGCAGCCTGATCTCGACCTGTTCCTGATGGGGAACCTGGTCACCAGCGACCCGCCCCACCACCGGATGCTGCGCCAGGTCATCAGCCATGCCTTCACACCGCGCGCGGTGTCGGTGCTGTCCGAGCGGATCGCTCGGATCACCCACTCCCTGCTCGACCGCACGGCCGGCTCCGACACCTTCGATCTGATCGACACGCTGGCCTATCCCCTACCGATCACCGTGGTCGCCGAGATGCTCGGCCTGCCCCACGAGGACGTGCCGATGTTCCGGGCATGGGGCGACGCGCTGGGCGCCCTCGACGCGGCGACGGTGCCGCCCGAGGTCATGGAGGCCGAGGTCGCTCCCGCCATCCGGGAGATGAACTCGTACATCCTTGATCATGTGCGGAGGCGCCGGGAAAGCCCGACCGACGATCTGCTCAGTGACCTGGCGCAGGCGAGTATCGACGGCAAGCCGTTGCGCAACGGCGATCTGATCGGCCTGACCATGTTCGCCGGCCACGCCGCGTCGATGGCCATGATCGGCAACGCGATCGTCGTCCTCGACCGCCACCCCGAGACGTTCGCGGCCGTCCGCTCGGACCGCGATCTGCTGCCGGGCGCCATCGAGGAGCTGATGCGCCTGTACCCACCCTTCTCCCGGATGGCGCGCGTGACCACCACGCAGACGGAGCTCGCGGGGCAGCAGATCGGCAAGGACGAGCTGGTGACGCTGTGGACCGGCGCGGCCAGCAGGGACCCGGGACGCTATCCGGATCCCGACCGCTTCGACATCCACCGCAACACCGGCGGGCACCTCGCCTTCGGCCAGGGCATCCATTTCTGCCTCGGCGCACCGCTGGCCCGGCTGGAGGTCAGGATCGTGCTCAACGCGCTGTTTGATCGTTTCGACGACATCGCCGTGGACTACTCGGGCGGGGTCGAGTTCGAGAACCCTATGCAGATCATCTGCCCTCGGCGGCTACTGGTGCGCGTCACCGGGCGGTCCTAGGGCCTGTTTGGGAAGTTT
>NZ_CDWRCL010000205.1:0-7611 GCF_977927575.1 Frankia sp. CcCS3 | reverse complement strand
TTTCCTGTGTCTGAGTCGGATGTGTTCAATCAACCGCTGGCCATTGGCACCGCCGATCCGGTGAAGCATTGGGTCGATCTACTGAGTCTGATCGCGGGGAGAGTCAACGACAGTGGGGCCGGCTCGGTGTGGAGCCTGGTCCAGGGTCAGCTTGAAGTGCTCGATGCGTTCCGCCGGGCGTCAACGGTCGAGGGCCATCGGTTGCTCGCGGTCCAGGCTCGGTGGTCGGAGTTTCTTTCCTGGCTTGCCGACAGCCTCGGACGTCCGGGTGCTGCGCGGAAGTGGGCCGAGTTGGCGTTTAGCCAGGCGACCGAGGCTGGCGACCGTCGCACCGCGAGCTATGTCCTGATGCGACGGGCTCAGCAGGCGGCTGATCAGGGACGTGGCGGGGAAGCTATCGCGCTGGGAGAAGGTGCGGCGGCCCTCGATTCCAGCAGTGCGTGTACCGCCGCGCTGTGTCTCGTCCGGCAGGCGCACGGGCATGCCCTCAACCGCGACACCGCAGCCTCCCGTGCTGCGGTCCGTCAGGCGGTTCGGCTGCTGGCTGGTGCTGAACGCGACCCGGACCCGTTGGATGGGCACTGCACGGACCTCTACGTGGCGGCATACGAAGGTCACTGCCGGCGGCTGGTCGGCGACCTGGACGGGGCGACAAGGCTACTGGACGAGGTGCTGGCGGCCTGGCCGGCCGGGCTGCGTCAGGATGAGGTGATGTGGCGGGCATGGTTGGCGGACGCGCATACCGCTGCCGGGCGCTTGGCCGAGGCGGGAGCTGAGGGCCTGCGTGCGTTGGAACTCGCCCAGGCCACCGGATCGGCGCGCGCTGACTTGGTACTCGGCAGCATGGCGGGAGCGCTCGCGGGAGCCGATCGGGTGGTCGAGGTCGGCCAGTTCCTCGCCGCTCGCCAGGTCGTTAACGCTGCGACGAGGAGACAGCCATCCCTATGATCACCACGGCGACCAGCGTCGAGGCGGAGCGAGTCGACGCGCGGGCGGCCGTGTTGCCGGTGGGCAGCTTCGAGCAACACGGCGTTCACCTCCCCCTCACGACAGACACGTTGATCGCCCAGACGATCGCCGAAGCTGCGGCCGATGCGTACGGCCTGTTCCTGCTCCCGCCGATCACGTTCTCGTGCTCCCATGAGCACGCCTCGTACCCGGGAACGGTGAGCATCTCGTCGGTGACTCTGACCTCGGTCATCCGCGACGTCGCCAGCTCTCTGGGTCGTTCCGGCGTCGCCGCGGTGGTGCTCGTCAACGGTCATGGGGGCAACTACGTCCTGAACAACATCGTTTAGGAGGCCAACATCGGCGGGCCGAGCATGACGCTGTTCCCTGGACGGTCAGATTGGGCGGCGGCCCGCGCCGCTGCCGAGTTGGAGACCGCCGCCCACGACGACATGCACGCCGGCGAGCTGGAGACCTCCATCCTTCTGCACGTGCACCCCGACCTCGTCCGGCCCGGCTGGGAGACTGCCGACGAGGGAGGCGGCCCCCGACCGCACCTCCTCGTCCACGGCATGACGGCGTACACGCAGACAGGCGTGATCGGCCGTCCCTCGCTCGCTACCGCGGAGAAGGGCAAACGGCTCCTGGACAGCCTGACCAGCCTGATGAGCGCCCACCTCGACGCGCTCGGCCTGACTGGTCGCTGACCATGCCCTACTCCCGGCTTCATCGGCCACCGGAGAACCGGGCTGCGGGGTGAAGCGGCTACACACTGAGACGAAGGTCCGCTGCGCTCAGGCCGCGCCTGGCACCCGAACGACCGGGCATGTATCCCGGCGTGTCTGGCCGAACACACCAACATGGCGGAGGTCATCTTCCCAGGTCAGCGACCGGACAAGGCGCGAAGAGAAAACTTCGCCACCGGGGGAATGACCTTGCGCCGTGGGCGAGGCATTGTTACCTCTCGTTACCGCCGAAGGCCGGCATGGTAACTCCCGGCCCTGCGCCGTCCCGAAGCGAATGCACGTTGTGAGCGTGGTGCTCAGGGATGGTCGGCAGGTACACCGGGGAACGGCACTGAGAGGAGACGTGGATGTCCATCGTGCAGGAAGTCGGCCCATCGGGTCCGGCGCCGGCCGACTGGTTCGACCTGCCGATCACCGTCGTCGATGACAGCACGTGCGTGGCGAGCGACGACTGCGACACCTCGGACGGCTGCTCGTCGACCTGTCCGTCGGCGTGCGCCAGTTCGTAAACGCGGGTCGTCGCCGTGCCGCCCCGACGACGTCGGGGCGGCACGGCGACGCGGATTTGACGAAGGCTGGGGAAGGGACGATGCCGATGGGCGGGGCGCTGTACCGGCCGGCCGGTCCTGCGTTGCTGCGCGCAGCGACGAACGCGCCGGGCAGCGTGGCGTGTTGGCCGGTGTTGGAGGACCCGGCAGCGTGCAGAGAGTGGTTGGCGCAGGTCTGGCCGGCGGCCCGGGGGCCAGTCGCGCTCGCCAGCAGCGCATTGGCTGCCCGGGTCGAGCAGATCGTGGCCGGGCAGCCGGTCACAGACCGACGGCTGCGCGCCGCCGCGGCAACGGTGGTGCGATACCTGCTGCGCGCGGAGGGGCGGGCGACGCCGTTCGCGCTGTTCGCAGGTGTCGCACCGGCCATGTTTGGCCAGGTGGGGACGGTGCGCTTCGGGGATCGCCACAGGTCGACGGCTCGGGTGGACGCCGCGTGGCTGGGCGAGGTCATCGACCGTCTGGAAACGGGCCCACTGCTGGAGCGGGTGACCGTCGTGTTCAGCGGTCTCGTCGTCGAGCGGGCGGGGCGGTTGATCGTGCCTCACACGGACGGCCAGGCGGAGATCCCTCTTACTCCGCCGGTTCGGCTCGTGCGGGATGCCGCCCGCGATCCGGTGCGCTTCGCTGAGCTGGCCGACAGGCTGAACGAGGCGTTCATCGCCGCGGACCCTGAGCGCATCGAGAGATTGCTGCGTCAGCTCGTCGCCGAACACTTTCTGGTCACCGACCTGCGGGCGCCGATGACGGAGACCGATCCGCTCGGCCATCTGATCACGGTCCTTCGGACGGCAGGTGCGTGCGACCTGGTCGAGGTCGCGCCGCTGGTGGAGGAACTGACCACGATCCACACCCGGCTCGGTGAACTCAACGTGGCGCCGGCCCTGGCGGCGCAAGTGGCGCCACGCACGTCGCTGCTCGCGGCGATGGACCGGATCATGCCCCAGGATCGCTCGCCCTTGGCACTCGACCTCGTGCTCGACTGCGACCTTCAGCTGCCCGGGTCTGTCGCGTCAGATCTGGCTGTGGCGGCTGGTGTCCTGACGCGGCTGGGCCGAGAACCATTGGGACCTGCGGCATGGGCGGACTATCACCGCCGGTTCGTCGAACGCTACGGCGTCGGCAGCGTCGTTCCGCTGCTTGACGTGCTCGACGACGCATCGGGGCTTGGCTATCCGGCGGGCTATCCGGGCTCGGTGCTGCCGGCGTCCGCGCCGACGGTGAGCGATCGGGATCGGCGGCTGCTTGCCCTGGCATGGGAGGCGCTCGCGGGCGGCGGTCCTGTTGAGCTGACCGATGCGCTGATTGAGCACGTCACCGCCGGTGATCTGTTCGACCCGCGTTTCCTCCAGCCCCATGGAGAGATCGCGGCGAAGATCTACTCCAGGAGCGTTAAGGCGTTGAACGCCGGGGACTACCAGCTGGCAGTGACTCCCGCCCGTGCGACCGGAACCCTGACCGCGAGGTTCCAGTCCTCGACTGGTGACGCGGCAATGGCCCGCGCCTACAGATCGGTTCCGGTGCTGCACGAAGGCGCCACTGCGGTACAGCTGTCCTGCCCGTCCAAGTTCGTCCGCGGCCAGAACGTCGCACGGCTGCCCCAGTTCCTGCCCGAGGTACTGGCCCTCGGCGAGCCACCGTCGGACGGGCCGCGCGGGTTGGTGCCTGGAGATCTGGCGCTGACCGCGACCGGGCGGGGCCTGCTTCTGATCGAGGCCGCCACCGGCCGCATCATCGATCCGCAGATCTTTCACGCGCTGACGCTCGACCGGCAGATGCCGCCGCTGGCACGGTTCCTGGCGCACCTGCCGCGCGTGTTCGCCGCCCCGTTGACCGTGTTCGAGTTCGGACCGGCCGCGGGCGCGCTGCCGCACCTTCCCGAGGTCCGCTACGGCCGGATCATCCTGGCACCCGAACGCTGGCGCCTCCACCCCGCCGACCTGCCCGGACTCCACGCGCCGAGCGCCGACTGGAGCGGTGAGCTGGGCCGGTGGCGGCACCGGCATCGGTGCCCAGATCTTCTGGAGCTGGCCGACGGCGACATGACGCTACGGCTGGACCTCACGGTCCCGGCCCATCGCACGATCCTGCGCGAGCAGCTGGCGGACACAGGCGTGGCGACGCTGAACCGAGCCGTACCCGGTGAGGGCCTTGACTGGACCGGGCATGCCCACGAGATCGTCGCCCCCGTGTTCCGCGCTGGGCCACCCGCACCGAACAAGCTCGCCCCGGCGCTAGTCAGCAGGGCCAACGCCGACGGCCACCGCCCCGGCGCCCCGAACGCCCGATGGCTCTCCGCCCGCGTCCACACGCACCCCGCTGCCATGGACCACCTGATCGCCAGCCATCTGCCGGGCCTGCGTACCCAGCTCGACGGCGCGCAGCTGTGGATGGTCCGTTACCGCAACACCGAGCTGACCGACCATCTGCGCATCCGCGTCGCCACCGGCGAGGCGAACCACGCTGCTCGCGCGGCCATCCTCGGCGCGTGGGCCGCCGAGGTGGCCGCGATCGGCGTCGCCGGCCAGGTGGCCTTTGACACCTACTTCCCGGAAGCCGGCCGTTACGGCGCCGACGCGGCTCTTGAGGCCGCCGAAGCCGTGTTCTGCGCCGACACCACCGCCGCGATCACCGCGCTGCGTCAACCACCGGCCGGGCTGCATCCCGACACCGTCACGGCGTTGTCGATGCTCGACATCGCCGACGCGTTCCTCGGCGGCATGCGCCCCGCCGCCGACTACCTGACCACACGCGTCCTCGCCAAGCCGCAGACTATCGATCATCGCGTCGTCGGCGAAACCACCCGGCTGGGCCGTCACAGCGTCCCCAGGGATCTGCCGCACCTGCCTGGCGACCTCGCCAACGCCTGGGCAGCCCGCGCCAAGGCCCTGACCACCTACCGCGCGGCGTTACCCAGCCAGATGAACCCCGCGACGGTCGCCGGCTCCCTACTGCACCTGTCCTACAACCGCCTCCGTGGCATCAACCGCGACCACGAGGCCGCCTGCCTTCGACTGGCACGCAGCGTCGCTCTCGCCTGGCACACCACCCAGCAGGCGGCACCCTCATGAGCACGGCTCCTCATCTACCAGGATGGAGATCGCTGGCGCCGCCGCGACGTATGGCGGTCAGCCCGGCTCATGTCCGGTAGGAACGCGGCAGGCCGTCCCGAGACGGCGACCTCGGGCCGGGAACACCCCGCTGTCTACGCTCCTGCCTCCGAACACCATCCCTTGTGACCGCAGCAGTCGACCTGATCCCACTCCGACAAGGACACGCCCATGACGACCGCGACACCCGGCACCGCCGCCGAACTCCACGCCGACATGGTCAAGAAGATCACCAGCAGTCGGCCCAGCCTCGACAGCCCTGTCGTCGAGGCGCTGCACGCGGTGCCCCGGCACCTGTTCCTGCCGGACGCCACGCTCGACGAGGCGTACAACCCCTACAAGGCGGTCATCACCAAGACGGCGCCCGACGGCACGCACCTGTCCTGCGCCTCGGTCGCGACCCTCGTCGCCGGGATGCTGGACGAGCTGCACGTCCGCCCCGGCGAGCGGATCTTCGAGGTCGGTGCCGGCACGGGCTACAACGCCGCGCTGCTCGCCGAACTCACCGGCCCCGACGGGCTGGTCGTCACCGCCGACATCGACGAGGATGTCACCGGACAGGCATCGATCGCCCTGGCTGCGGCGGGCTACAGCGGCGTGCGGGTCCTGACCCGCGACGGCGCGCTCGGCGACGACACCACCGCACCCTTCGACAAGATTGAAGTCACCGTCGGTGCGTGTGACATCCCCGATGCCTGGTTCACCCAACTCGTCCCCGGCGGACGGGTAGTCCTGCCGCTGCGCTGGCGGGGCCAGACCCGCGGCGTCGCCTTCGTCAAGGGCGACGACAGTGTACTCCGCTCGGAGTCGGTGTTCCTCGGCGGCTTCGTCCCCATGATCGGCCAAGGCATCGAACGCGTCGCCACGCTCCATACCGACCCCCTCGTCCAGATCCACTACGACATCGACCAGGACATCGATCCGGCCCAGCTGACCGGCATCCTGAACACCCCGCGGACCAGCGCCTGGTCCAGAATCACCGTTGGCCCGCAGGACCCCATCGACGGGATCTGGCTACGCGCCACCGCGACCGATCCCGCCGTCTGCCGCATCAACGCCAGCGCCGGCGCGGTCAGCGCCGACCTTTGCACGCCCTTCATCCCGAACCTGAGCCCCACGCTGATCGCCGGCTCCTCACTGGCCTACCTCATCAAGCGCCGGTCGGACGGCCCCGACCCGGTCTACGAACTCGGCGCCCACGGACACGGACCCGACGGCCACGCCCTCGCCGAGCGGCTGTGCGGACACATCCACACCTGGAACACCGACCGCAAAGCCCGCCCGTCCCTGACCGCCATGCCTCTGACCGCTCAGGCCAGCATTCCCAACCACGCGATCGTCAAGAAAGACTGCGCGATCATCGTCACCTACTGAACCACCTGCCCGCGTCGGCGAGACGGCACCTGCCAGCGGCGTCTCTTGGACACCACTGGCTTGCTGTCCCTCGCCGAACCGGCCGGATCGTCCGGAGGTGCCTCATGCTCCTGAGCAGCGACCTGCGAACGCGTGCCTCCTCCGTCGCGGCCCGTCTCGCCGACGCGCTGACCGCACCACCCCCACCCCATGCCGGTAACGATCAGGCGTCGACCAGAGAGCCCTGGCGCGGCCAGTCGCTGGCCGCCGGCGCCGCGGGCGTCGCCGTGCTCCACGGCCTACGCGCCCGCGATGGCGTCGGTAGCTGGGCCACCGTCGACGCCTGGCTCAAAGCCGCCACACGAGAGAAGCTGAGCGTCGGGGCGCGAGCCGGCCTGTGGTTCGGCGCCCCGGCCCTCGCGTTCACGCTCGCCACGGCAGCTCCACCCGGCCGCTACCGATCCGCCCGCCAGCACCTGGACAGCGCCGTCACGGAGATGACCGACCTGCGCCTCGCCGCAGCCAACCGGCGTATCGATGCCGGCCAGCGACCGGAACGCGCCGAATACGATCTCGTCCGCGGCTTGACGGGACTCGGCGCTCACCTCCTCACCTCCCGCCCAGACGCAGATCAGCTTCGCCGGGTCCTGGCGTACCTCGTCCGCCTCGCCGAACCCCTGCCTGCCATTGGCACAGGTGGCCTGACACTGCCGGGCTGGTGGAGCGGCGACCTTCCCGTCGGAGCGCCGGCTGACGCGTTCGCGGACGGCCACGCCGACCTCGGGATGGCCCACGGCGTCGCAGGTCCTCTCGCGCTACTCGCTCTCGCCCACCGCCAGGCCATCGTCGTGCCCGGCCACCTCGACGCCCTGCACCAAATCGGCTCTTCGAAGTTAAGCGGGTTTGAGG